>NZ_JAWOQO010000080.1:0-1581 GCF_033337345.1 Vibrio sp. YT-18
CCAGGACGAGCATTCAGCTCAAGTACCATCGGACCTTCTTCTTTGTCGAGAACCATGTCGGTGCCCATGTAACCAAGCCCCGTCATTTCCCAAGCACTTGACGCAAGTTCTAGCAAACGCTCCCAATGAGGCACTTGCAGAGTCGATAAATCTTTACCCGTATCTGGGTGGTGCGTTACTGGTTGGTCGAATTGCACCGCACGAATGGCTTTGCCTGTTGCGATATCAATGCCGACACCGACCGCACCTTGGTGAAGGTTAGCTTTACCATCAGACGCTGATGTTGAGCAGCGCATCATCGCCATGACAGGGTAGCCTTTAAATACGATGATGCGTACGTCTGGCACACCTTCGTAGCTGAAACCATCGAAGCAGTCATCAAACTTAATCAAGTTCTCAACCACGGCAACATCGTTCTTACCGCCGAGCGAGAACAGCCCTGCCAGTGCATTACTGATGTGGCGTTCCACTTCTTCTTTGTTGATTGTCGCACCAGAAGGTTTGGTGTACACACCGTCTTTATGCGATGTCACCACCAGAATACCTTTACCACCGCTGCCTTGAGCTGGCTTAATCACAAAACCCGGCCAGTCTTTTACCATGTTGTGGATGGTTTTTACTTCTGCTTGGTTGTGGATCACGCCGATAAGGGCAGGGACGGTTGCCCCTGCAGCTTGAGCGATGATCTTGGTTTTTAGCTTGTCATCCACCAATGGGTATTTAGAGCGATCGTTATAGCGACCAATGTAGCTATGGTTACGCTTGTTCATGCCCATAATGCCTTTGTGGCGAAGTTTTGATGGCGTAGTGTAACGTTCAAACATCGTTTAATCCTCCGCTAGCGGTTTGAAACGACGTAGTTCTGTTAGACGGTAACCAGTGTAAGTACCTAGTAATAGAATACCCGCCAAAACAATTAGCTGTAGGCCGATAAAGTTAAACGTTAAGTGCTGGATATACGAGTTGGTCATCGCCAAGTAAACCAGTACCGCAGTCAGTAGTGAACCACCACCTTGCATTGCTACTTCTTTCGCGCCTTCTTCCTCCCACAGAATCGACATACGTTCGATCGTCCATGACAAGATGATCATTGGGAAGAAGGTGATTGTTAGACCTTCTGTCAAACCAATCTTGAATGCTACGACGGTAAACACCGAGATGATCATAATAACCGTGATAATAACCGCGGATATCCTTGCTACCAGAAGTAAGTTGAGCCGCGATAAGTAACTTCGGATGATCAAGCCTGTACCAACAATTAATAGGAAGCCAACAATACCAGTCACAAGCTGCGTTTGAACGAACGCAACCGCAATCAGTACTGGCATGAACGTACCAGAGGTTTTAAGACCAATAATCACGCGCAGGAACACAACGATCAATGCACCAATTGGGATCAGCATGATGGTCTTGAACATCGCTTGCTCTTCTAGAGGCAAGCTGTGGATTGATAAGTTAAGCAGGCCATCGGCCTCAACCTTGTTGTTTGTCGCTTGTTGAGGCGTCACTTCTTGTTTGATCATGGAGAAATGAACTTGGCTGTTCTTACCTCCCACAAGGTCAAGTAACGAAACGTTCGAT
>NZ_JAWOQO010000081.1:0-1574 GCF_033337345.1 Vibrio sp. YT-18
TTCTTCTAAGAAGCGATAGAATTCCGCCTCGGTGTAGTCTTGTAAGGCATCTTTAATTACAAGCTTCATATTATTGAACCTTATGTATCTCAGCAACAGTAGTAAATGTCCGCTTTGAAAGTGTCACAAGAGAGTTTTGAGCTGATATTAAGCATTAACTTGAGCATATTTGATGATTCGCTCGACGGTGATTTCAGGGACACCTTCAAGTAATTCTTGCAGTATAAATACCTCTAAGAAGTAGTCATACCCCTTCGGTAAGCCTCCATTCTCTGGCTCTGTGCAAAATAAAATATGGGATTCAGGATTCCATGTACTGTCAATGTGAATAGTTAAGTCAGGATCTAAATGTAAATGCCTATTGTTTTGTACTATTTGTGATAGATTCATCGGAGCCGAGGTTTTCTCATATTTAGTCGGCAGTACCTAACTGATAATCATACTCTGGATCATAGAAGTATTTATCAATCAACTTCTCTATGTCTAAAGCTTGCGCGTCACTAATATCAAATCCGCCAGCCCCACTTGTTAGGAACTGAATATCATCTTCTTTTAACCCTAATACTTGAGCAATTCCATCGAGGTGTTCTTGTTCAATAGCTAACTCTGAAACGAGTAACTCAGTCTGTTTGTCGAACTTTTCAATAACAATTTTCATTATTTCTCTACCTTTCTAGCCGGGTCTGCTTCTTTTGTTTGCTCTCCCGATATGTGATCAAACTCGCCGATATGTTTACCATTTTTCGTATAAATCTCGACTTTTCCATGCTGAGAATCCCACTCGTAGATTCGTCCTTTTTTATCTTTCCACCGCTCTCTCAGTTTCCCTCCACCTTGTACTGACGTTTTTTTCTTTGCTTTAATTGCATCAGGGAAAGCGGGTAACGGTGGGCTCCCCTTCGGGGCTGGAATGTACTTAATATCGCTATTCGGTTTGTTATAAACCACATAGAGCGGAGCAATGCCTGAGCTTTCAGGGAATACTAAGATCGCATCACGCCAGTCTTTCTCTTCAGGCGCAGGCGTAACGGTGACGTTCGCATCGCTATCCGAGTGGATTGGCGTGACCAGTATATCGTCTTTTTCAAACCCATCACTATGATCGGGGGTAGTTTGCCAACTTGCTTCATCGTTTTCTTCTGGCGTCCAATAGATGGTTGGTCCGTTCTCTTCAATAGCAACGGACAACTGACCACTGTTCCCCTGTTTCACATATTTGATGGGGATTCGTGTGTCGTCTACATGATACCCCTGTACGTGCGGATAAAACTCGCCATCTTGGGGCTCGGTAATGTGGACACGAACGCGGCTTTGTACCGTGGTCACTTGGCGTAAATCTTGGTCTGTGTATTGGGTGTTATCGCCAAACAAGCTTTGCTGCATGGCAAACAAAGTGCCAATGCCCTCGACCTGCCAGCGGTAGCCCTCAACGATTTTGTCTTTCAATGTGCCGGCCAGTTTATCCAACTGCATAGCCGCGGTTTGGGTTTGCTGCGCTTGCTCTGGGGAACCGGCGACAGCTGCGGAACTGCCCATAGCCATTTGTGCTTGTGTCGCTTGAATGGCGGGTATGA
>NZ_JAWOQO010000082.1:0-1574 GCF_033337345.1 Vibrio sp. YT-18
CTCTGCGCTCATAACCGTGCCACTTCTTTTTGTTTTTACGTCGGTCTTCACCGGAGCGTCTTTCTTCTTGATACTGGCCGTCTACCATCACTGTATCGGTAATGATCGGTATCCTCACTTTTTCATTCATATCCATATGAGCCCAATAATTGCCTTAGAAAAATTATGATTCAAGTTGGATATAATACCAATCGTGCGAACCTGTTTTATTTATAGAGCTCTTTATCTATCTGATAGCGTTGCATTTTGTCATACAGCGTTTTTCGAGGCACATTCAACTGTTCCATCGTTTGTTTGATGCTGCCATTGTTTTCTAGTAGCGCATTTTCTATCGCTGCCTTTTCAAACTCCGCCACTTGCTCTGCAAGGCTACTGGTTGAGGCGGGGATGGAACTTGGTTCACCTAATTGGATGAGTTTACCTAATAAAACGAAACGCTCTGCTGCATTGCGCAGTTCTCGGACATTTCCCGGCCAATCGTGAGCCATTAGCTGAGTCAAATCTTGTGCTGAAAGACTTGGCGAACTTTTACCATAGCGCGACGCCGCGACTAAAAGAAAATGGTGGAAAAGGGCAGGGATGTCTTCCTTGCGTTCACGTAAGGGAGGCAAATCTAGCGTAACCACGTTGAGGCGGTAGTAAAGGTCTTGACGAAATGTGCCTTGTTCCGCCGCACGTTTAAGATCCACTTTCGTTGCCGCGACAACGCGAATGTCGAGAGGTAAAAGTTCGTTTGAGCCAACGCGTTCAATCACGCGCTCTTGCAGGACGCGCAACAAACGAATTTGTGCCTGAATTGGCATCGATTCGATTTCATCTAAGAAGAGTGTGCCGCCCTGCGCAAATTCAAACTTACCAATACGCCGACTGTCTGCACCAGTAAATGCGCCTTTTTCGTGACCATAGAGTTCGCTTTCAATTAAGTTTTCTGGCACCGCGCCACAGTTCACCGCCACAAAGTTATTGTTTCTACGAGAACTTTGTTCGTGCAGTGAGCGGGCGATAAGCTCTTTACCTGTACCTGTTTCGCCAAACAGCAGAATATCGGCATCTGTATCAGCAATGTGGGTGATGGTTTCTCGCAGCGTTTGGATGCTGGTGGTTTCACCGATGATTCGGGGGCCAAGCGTTTGGCTTGCTTTGAGTGATTGACGAAGTTTCTCATTTTCGTTCGTCAGTTGGCGTCTTTCAATGGCGCGTTTTACGGTTTCAACCAAGTGTTCTGGCGCAAAAGGTTTCTCTATAAAATCGTAGGCCCCTTGGTGTAACGCATTTACTGCCATAGAGATGTCACCATGGCCTGTAATCATGATGACTGGCAGGTTTGGGTCGCGTTGAACTAACGTGGTTAACAGGTCCATGCCTGAAATGCCGGGTAAACAAATGTCGGTTACAATTACGCCAGCTTCGTCGCTTTGTTTCATGGCTAACAAGGCGGATTCCGCATCGGAAAAAAATGTCGCTTCGATATCGGCTAGCTCAAACGTTTGTTCTATTGCTAATCGAAGGTCGGCTTCATCATCAATAAAAAACACCTGACACATGATCTTATCCTTCTGATTGTTCGGTGCGTT
>NZ_JAWOQO010000083.1:0-1572 GCF_033337345.1 Vibrio sp. YT-18
AATTACTTTGGCGAACACCCACACGAGAAGCCACGCATTATCTGCGAATACGCACACGCGATGGGTAACGGGCCGGGTGGTCTGACGGAATACCAAAACGTGTTCTATGCGCACGACCACATTCAAGGTCACTACGTTTGGGAATGGTGTGATCACGGCATTCTAGCGCGTGATGAACACGGCCAAGAGTTCTACAAATACGGCGGCGATTACGGCGACTACCCAAACAACTACAACTTCTGCATGGATGGTCTGATTTACCCAGATCAAACCCCGGGCCCAGGTCTCAAAGAATACAAACAAGTCATTGCACCGGTGAAAATCCGCGCCGTCGAAGGTTGCCATGCTCGCTTCATCGTTGAGAACAAATTGTGGTTCTCCAACCTCGATGATTACACCATTACTGCTGATGTGCGTGCCGAAGGCGAAACCTTGCGTAGCGTGCAGTTTAAAGTCGAAGCACTGGCCGCAAACAGCGCTCGTGAAGTAAGCATCGACTTACCAGAATTGGATGAGCGCGAAGCCTTCATCAACTTCACCCTACGCAAAGACAGTCGCACGCTTTACAGCGAAGCCAACCATGAAATTGCGGTGTATCAGTTCCAACTGAAAAACAAGTCCGCGACGTTGCCTGCGCTGGTCAACCACAATATTCAACCCTTGCTGCTTGAAGAAAGCCGCCTAGAGCATGTGATCACAGGTCATAACTTCACGCTTACCTTCTCCAAAGTAAACGGCAAACTGACTTCTTGGCGCGTAAATGGCGAAGAGATCATTCAATCTGAGCCGAGACTAAACTTCTTCAAACCGATGATTGATAACCACAAACAAGAGTATGAAGGTTTGTGGCACCCAGCGCATCTGCAAATCATGCAGGAGCACGTCCGCACACTTGCTGTGGAAGCAACTGATGATTCCGTCTTGATTACAACCACCAGCATCATTGCGCCGCCGGTCTTTGATTTTGGCATGCGTTGTACCTATCGCTATCAAATCAATGCTCAAGGCCATTTGAACGTGGAACTGAGTGGCGAGCGCTACGGCGACTACCCTCACGTGATTCCGGTCATCGGCTTGGATTTGGGCATCAACGGCAGCTTTGACCAAGTGAGCTACTACGGTCGCGGCCCAGAAGAAAACTACCAAGACAGTCGCCAAGCTAACCTCATTGATGTTTACCACACCAATGTGGCGGACATGTTCGAGAACTACCCGTTCCCGCAAAACAACGGCAACCGCCAACACGTGCGCTGGGCATCGCTCACCAACCGTCATGGCACAGGGTTATTGGTGAAACCTCAGCAAGAAATCAACTTCAGCGCGTGGTTCTACACCAACCAAAATCTGCATGAAGCGCAACATACGATCGAGCTAGAAAAGAGTGGCTACATCACCCTTAACCTTGACCATCAAGTGATGGGGTTAGGCTCGAACTCATGGGGCAGTGAAGTGCTCGACTCTTACCGCGTGTACATGGACGAGTTCCGTTACGGTTTGACGCTGATGCCACTGCAAGCAGGCGATTGCAACGCACAAGTGATGGCAAACCATGATTTCGACAACGCGTTTTTC
>NZ_JAWOQO010000084.1:0-1571 GCF_033337345.1 Vibrio sp. YT-18
CTCGTGGATTTCGGCCATGTCGATTTCAATCACATGCGCGTATTCCGCATCTGAATCCGCTGACATCAATTCAGGTTTCGCCAACCACTCTTCCATCGCAGTGATACGGCGCTCGATTGTACGGCGGTCACCGTAGCCTTCCGAGATCATCCACTTAAGCATTACGATGTTCGAGTTTAGGTACTCTTCGATTGATTCTTGAGATAACTTAACGGTACAACCCGCAGCAGAACGCTCAGCTGACGCATCAGACAGTTCGAATGCTTGCTCAACCGTTAGTGTTTCTAGACCTTCAATCTCAAGGATACGACCAGAGAATTCATTCACTTTACCGGCTTTTTCAACAGTCAATAGACCTTGTTGAATCGCGTAGTAAGGGATGGCATGAACTAGGTCACGAAGTGTGATACCCGGTTGCATCTTGCCTTTAAAGCGAACCAAAATTGATTCAGGCATATCCAATGGCATAACGCCTGTTGCCGCTGCGAATGCAACCAGACCAGAACCAGCTGGGAATGAAATACCTAGCGGGAAACGAGTATGCGAGTCGCCACCAGTACCGACAGTATCTGGCAGTAGCATACGGTTTAGCCACGAGTGGATAATGCCATCGCCTGGACGTAGAGAAACACCGCCACGGTTCATGATGAAATCAGGAAGTGTATGGTGAGTATTCACGTCAACTGGTTTAGGGTACGCAGATGTGTGACAGAACGACTGCATAACTAGGTCTGCTGAGAAGCCAAGACACGCAAGGTCTTCAAGCTCATCACGCGTCATAGGACCCGTTGTATCTTGAGAACCTACGGTTGTCATCTTAGGCTCATAGTAAGTGCCCGGACGAACACCTGCTACACCACATGCTTTACCAACCATTTTCTGTGCAAGCGTGTAACCCTTGCCAGAATCAGCGACTTCACCAGGTTTACGGAATACATCAGAAGACTCAAGACCTAGAGCTTGGCGCGCTTTATCTGTTAAACCACGACCGATGATCAATGGGATACGACCGCCAGCACGTACTTCATCAATCAGCACGTCTGTTTTTAGAGAAAACTCAGCAAGTACTTCACCTGTTTCGTGGTTACATACTTTGCCTTCGTATGGGTAAACGTCGATAACGTCGCCCATATTCAACTTCGTTACATCAACTTCGATAGGCAGCGCGCCCGCATCTTCCATTGTGTTGAAGAAGATAGGTGCAATTTTACCGCCAAGCACGTAACCACCAGCGCGTTTGTTAGGTACGTAAGGGATATCATCGCCCATGAACCATAGCACTGAGTTAGTTGCAGATTTACGAGAAGAACCAGTACCAACAACATCACCAACGTACACTAGCTGGTGACCTTTTGATTTTAGCCCTTCGATTTGTTTGATTGGACCGATGGTGCCTTGCTGGTCAGGGTTAATACCCTCACGTTCGTTTTTCAGCATCGCAAGTGCGTGTACTGGAATATCAGGGCGAGACCATGCATCAGGAGCTGGAGAAAGATCATCCGTGTTCGTTTCACCTGTCACTTTAAAGACAGTCAGCGTGATTTTTTATTCAAGCTTAGGCTTAGCTAGGA
>NZ_JAWOQO010000085.1:0-1569 GCF_033337345.1 Vibrio sp. YT-18
ACAATACCACCCGTTAGGTTGTAGTATTTGGTGTTTTCGAAGCCAGCGTCCTGCATCATGCCTTCCAGTGTTTCTTGGTCTGGGTGCATGCGAATAGATTCAGCAAGGTAGCGGTAGCTTTCTGCGTCATTCGCGACCAATTCGCCCATTTTTGGCAATAGGTGGAATGAGTACGCGTCGTACACTTTTGATAGTGGTTCGAGAACTGGTTTAGAGAATTCCAAAACCAATAGACGACCACCCGGCTTAAGGACGCGGAACATTGAACGCAGTGCTTTGTCTTTGTCGGTTACGTTACGAAGACAGAAGCTGATGGTGATCACATCGAAGTAATCATCTGGGAAAGGCAGTTCTTCTGCGTTTGCTTGTACGTAGTGTACGTTACCCACAATGCCGTTATCGCGCAGTTTGTCGCGGCCAACATTCAGCATTGAGTTGTTAATATCTGCCAGAACAACGTGGCCTTGGTCACCCACAATACGCGAGAATTTCGCGGTTAGGTCACCCGTACCACCACCTAGATCCAGAATGCGCTGACCAGGACGAGCGCCACTGCAATCGATCGTAAAACGCTTCCAAAGGCGGTGAATACCACCTGACATCAGGTCGTTCATGATGTCGTATTTCGCTGCCACTGAGTGGAAAACTTCGGCAACTTTGGTCACTTTTTCTTCTTTCGCCACTGTGGTGAAACCAAAGTGGGTCGTTTCGTTCTCTAACGCTGTATTGGATTGCAAACTTGTGTCCGTCATTCTAATTCCTCTTGGGCAGCACTTGTTCACTACAGGGCGTTTGCTGACAATGAAAGTCGCCCTCTGTACTGCGGGCGATTAGTTTACTTTATCCTCAGCCGGATGTCTTTCTACTAACGATTCATTTGGTGATTCATTTTCTGAAAATGCATCACTTTGCGCCAACTGCGCAAGGTCAGAAGAAATCGGTCGTTTGATTTCAACCCCCAACTGTCTAAAGCTTTCTGCTTGACGAATCACGTTGCCACGACCTGTCGCCAGCTTGTTCATAGCGCCTTGATAGGTTTGGTTCGCTCGGTCTAATGCGCCGCCCAACCCTTCCATGTCGTCGATGAATAAACGCAGCTTGTCGTACAGTTTGGTGGCGCGCTGGGCGATCAGTTTGGCGTTTTCATTCTGACGTTCGTTGCGCCATAAATTGTCGATGGTGCGCAGTGCCACCAGCAACGTGGTTGGGCTAACCAAGATGATGTTTTGCTCCATCGCATCTTTGATCAAGCTTGGGTCGGCTTGAATCGCCACTTGAAACGCCGGCTCTACCGGAATAAACATCAGCACATAATCGAGACTTTGGATGCCTTTGAGCTTGTGGTAATCCTTCATGCTCAAACCTTTGATGTGCGCACGCAGTGCGGTGAGGTGAGCACTTAACGCGCGGTCGCGTTCAGCATCCGTTTCAGCATTGAAGTAGCGCTCGTACGCCACCAATGCCATTTTCGAATCGACCACCACTTGCTTGTTTTGTGGAAAATGCACAATCACATCTGGTTGGTAACGCTTGCCCGCTTCGCTCTGTAGGTTCACTTGCGTTTCGTAC
>NZ_JAWOQO010000086.1:0-1567 GCF_033337345.1 Vibrio sp. YT-18
GCTAAAGAGTTCCAAACGTTAGCCTCTCAGCTCAATGAATATCGCAGCCAAATCAATCAGGTGATCAAACGCGAGCAAGCTTTTGCGCGATATGCCAGTCATGAACTGAGAACGCCACTAACGGTGATGAAAGGATCGAGCAGCCTGCTAGCCAGAAGCCCAAGCACGCCGTTTCAAGAGCGTCAGATTGGCCGTATTCAAGATGCTACTCAGCAGATGTCGACCATGGTTGATGCTTTGTTGGGTTTGGTGCGATATGAACGCAACACAGACGACAGCCCCGTTCGAACCATCTCAGAGCAAGAGCTTCACAACATCGTTGCTCTTAGCCAAGCGCAAGCCGATGAAAAGTCGTTGGAATTTAATGTACAGATATTGGGCCATCCGCAAACCAAAGCGACCACTGCAGTGCTTAACATTACGTTGAGTAACTTAATTCGCAACGGCATTGCAGCCACGTCAGCGGGAACGATTCATATCACCATGACCGATACCACACTGTCGGTGAGAGATGAAGGCGAAGGCTTCTCTTCCGTGCCAGATGCCGAAGGCCATGGTTTGGGGCTCATGATTGTGGATGACTTATGCCGACGCTATGGCTGGCAATTCACTATTGATACACATTCTGAGGGTGGATGTGAGGCAGTGATTGACCTTTCGTCAGAGCATCATGAGGCTTGCTCAGAGCAACTTCCTCAGCACTAGATTCAATCAAGAGGTATCTCATTTGCTCAGTATCAAAACGGGTAGTTCGATACCTCTTTCTTATTCGATTGAATGAAATCTTATGCCACAAGCGCAACTAGTCGTTCGAATGCTTGCGATGCCGATTCCGACGCTTCGCACACAGAAAACACATCTTCGATAAAGTACTTCAACGCTCTGGATTCAATGGCTCTGATTGCAGCTTGCTGCTCGTCCGATAAATAGCCGTAAATGCTCGCCGCGCCAAAGTCACCGAAGATCATCTCGCCTTGTTCGTTCACCAACGTATTGTGCGCATACAAATCACCATGACACACCTTGTTGTCGTGTAGGTGATTAAATACGTCCACCATCTGCTCAACAATAGAATTCACTTGCTCGACTGTCATCGTAAACCCTTGTGGGAACGTATCTCGGGTGCAGGTTTCCAACGTTGGTGGCAAACCTAAGTTGTAGTAACTGTTTGGAATCAGCTCCATCACCAACGCAAGCTCTTTACCGTCATCCACTTGCGCGATGGATTTCACTAAGTTGTTGTGATGCCCAGATTGCAAACACGCTTCAAGTTCATCATGAGGATAGCCGTCACTGGTGACCTCGCCCTTGAACACTTTTACCGCAACTTCACTCGGGAAGTCGTATTGAGCGTCAATCCAGTTAGCATGAGAAATCACGCCACTTGCCCCTTGGCCGAGAACATGGTTAAGCGAGTAACTGTTTGTGGTCACTTTCGGCACACTGTCTAGCGAAGATGGGTGTTTGCAGAATGGATTACCTGCAAAAGCAAACCATGCCAATTTAGGTAGCTTCATCAGCACATCCGGAAAGTGCTCTAGCTGGTTCGCAGAGAGACGAACCAATT
>NZ_JAWOQO010000087.1:0-1566 GCF_033337345.1 Vibrio sp. YT-18
CTAGATCTTGTAGAACCGCGCTTAACACCTCTCGTTGGTCATCAACGCAAATTACATTAAGCTTCTCCATGTTCACCCTCTACCGGTAATTTGATTCTAAAAATGGTCTTTTCACTGTCACTTTTTACGACAATGGAACCGTTGTAACCTGCAATAATTCGTTTAACGATCGAGAGCCCAAGCCCCAACCCAAAAGACAATCCGCCCTTCTTCGTTGTAAAATTCGGCCTAAATATTTTTCGGCGTGTGGCCTCATCAATTTCAGGGCCGTTGTTGGCGATCGTGACTAAAATCTTTCCTTTGCTCACGCGTGTATGAATTTCAATGGTCGGCGACTCAATGTTAATCATCGCATCGCACGCATTTTTTAAAATATTCACCCAAATTTGAACAAGCTCAGTTTGCGATCCAATAAAAACCGGCAGTTCTGCAGGGCTGAAACGCACACTAACGCGCCTCAAATCACTCTGCAGCAACGCCAATGCCCGATTTATCGAATCGTTAATGTTGATTGCCTCATCAAGGTCGATATCCGTTCTGCCCAATTGCTTAACGGAACGAACAATGCCCACCGTATGCTTAGACGCGATACGCAAGTCGTGCAGGTCTCGCCCAACTTGCCAATAACGAATCGCCTCTTCTGGCCTTTTTAACCAATGCTCCGAGAGGTAGTTACTCGGCACGGCTCGCGCTAAATCACGCGCCAACTCTTTAGGCAACCCATAATATTTTTCGAAATGACGACCGCGCTTTCTCGCTTCACTAGACGATACTTTTTGCCCTTGCATCAAACCAAAATCAAAGAACTGACTCGCCTCTGGATGCACTTCTTCAAGCAGCGTCATGATGACGGACTCTAAACGCTCCGATTTACTGCTGACCACACCAATCG
The DNA here is from genome assembly GCF_033337345.1 of Vibrio sp. YT-18. Lineage (NCBI taxonomy): Bacteria > Pseudomonadati > Pseudomonadota > Gammaproteobacteria > Vibrionales > Vibrionaceae > Vibrio > Vibrio sp. YT-18. The sequence continues at coordinate 893 of NZ_JAWOQO010000087.1, forward strand.
CATTGTTAAGTTCGTGTGCGATACCTGCGGCTAACTGACCGAGTGTTGTCATTTGCTCTGCGGTGTGGAGCTTTTGCAGCGCCTTCTCTTTGGCTATCGCTTCTTGCATCGCGCGGCGCTGACGGCGAGACAACTCATGCACCATAACGGGCATAAACTGTGTGGTTAATGGCCCGTAAGTTTCTTCTTCAACGGCTGGCGTATCGCGTTCTATCCACGCAAGCTCTACATCGGTTTGTGCAATCACCGTAGATGAGGCAGTCCATGTTCCTGAAAAAAAACTGTGCACTCCAATAAATGCCCCTTGAGAAGCAGAAAATACCTGAATGGGCTTTCTGTCTTCGTCCGCATAGAAGCCAGCAAGCTCGCCAGAGAGCACATAATATAGACGGTCGTTGTAGCCTTGCTGTTCGATCAATACGGAGCCGGCCAACACAGTCAGCCGACGTTCGATATGATTAAAGTAGCGTTCTACTAACGCATCTAACTTGGTTTCGTACATGTATTACCCAATATGCCCAACCGTATGAAGAATCCACACCATCACAAAGCTTAGCAGCACACCAACAATACCAAGTACCGCACCCACTCTCGCCATTTGGCTACTTTCTACATGGCCAGTGGCATGCGCGAGCGCGTTAGGCGGTGTACTGATAGGCAGTGACATACCAAGC
>NZ_JAWOQO010000088.1:0-1564 GCF_033337345.1 Vibrio sp. YT-18
TATTCTTCGGCGAGTACGTCCATCACGCGAGCAACGGAAGTTGAACCTGAAATGTTGACTTCTTTCGCCATAGCAGAAGGAAGGGAGACAGCCATGGCTAGTAAAGTTGCCACAGTAAAACGTAACATATTTAAACTCCATATACGGTATAAAGCAGCGCTTATGATATTGCGTTCAGGTTACACTTTTGTGAATCAGAAAAGATTGTTCGAATGTGAAACAGCAGCGTGTTTATCGCGTTATTTGAGCAAAGTGGTGATGTGCGTAGTGTTTCCTCGGAGAGTGAGATGGTAATCTCTGAGAAGTCTGTAAACGGAACGTTGGTGAAGTCAGCCTTAAATGGCGCTTGGGTGTATACTAAAAACTACCTATCAGGAGAACGTCATGTCTGTTTCTCAAATGGCAACCAGCCGCTTATATAAACTGGTTCAGATTCTTTGTTCGGCGCGCAATGCGAATTTGCCGGTAGAGCAAGGAAAATGTCTTTATGAGCCAATTGAAAACGGCGTTGAACTTCACCATGCGCATTTCTTGCTAGATTCACAACACAGTGAATACACCTCGCCAATTGCAAAAATTCTATTTGATTCTCAGACTCAGCTTTGGCGCTTTTATGTTCCCGCCTCTCGCTCAGAAGAAATTCGATGGATTCCTTACAAAAAGTTGCCGCATAGTCACACGCTTGAAGATCTCCTTGCCGAACTTGAAAGCGATCCCCAAGCGTGTTTTTGGGAGTAGGGGATTAACCTCTTACTACCTGATTACGAAAGTCTTTAGGGGTGATGTTGTAAATGGATTTAAACGCGGTACTAAAGTGAGCAGCGCTCTTAAATCCAGATTCAAATGCGATTTCTGTTATCGATTTTTGTGAAACGCGCAGTTGTGTTGCCGCGTAGTTAATACGTTTCACTTTTAATATCTGAGAAAAAGAAAGGTTTTCGGCAGCAAGGCGGCGTTTTAACGTCGCAATAGACATGCTCATGTGCGCCGCTAGGCCTTCTAACGTTATATCCTTCTCAATGTTCTTTTCGATGTACTTAATGGCCTTTTGAGACGCTGTTAGGCTGCTTGCATCGTCAATGATCGAAAGAATGTCGGGCTGAACTTCCACCATAAGAGAAAGTAGCGCCATTGCGATGTGGCTCTGAGTGTAATCAGGTGCATTACGACTGGCTAAAGCCAATAACGTATTCTTAAGCTGTGTGATTTCTGAATTTGATTCTGGCGAGAAAGGGTAGAAGCGTCGGTGTTCTGCTTCTGAATGCAATCCAGGGTGTGCTTTCTTAAACTCGCAAAATAGGCTGATGTCAAAGACTAGCGCTACAGCTTTAAAGCCATTCTCGCCAGGTATGGCTTCTGCACTTCTTAAGTCAGAAGAGTTGTATAGGGTAAAGTCGCCAGCTTGTAGTTCAAATTGTTCGCCATTTGGCTGGTGGACGACTAATGCGCCTTCTTCTACGACATATAAGCCGTTATGGGTGGCGGTGTAACGTTCACTTTTGCGAGCAGTGAAGTGGTTAAAGCGAATGATCTCAATGTTCGGCATATTCGTTCTTATCGTTTT
>NZ_JAWOQO010000089.1:0-1564 GCF_033337345.1 Vibrio sp. YT-18
GACCATAGGTCATTGCGGATATGTAATCGGCAATGACTCGCATTTTGCCACTATCGCTAGTTGCACTCTGCCAAAGCTCTTTTGTGTGTATTGGCAACAATCGTTCAGGATCGGCACTTAGTGCTTCGAATATATCCATGATGATTTGTTGCCCTTTGTATTCGACAATCTGTACCTGCGGCACTTGAATGACATACTGACTGACGAAATGTTTAAGCACATCTAGCGCTTTCGCCATATGCGGTTCTAAACAAGCATTCCATGCCAGTAAAGGGTTTTGGAATGGTTCATCAACCACTTTAATAGAGATGCTTGTAAGTAGGGCATTGACCATACCGCCAATCGCATCTTTGCGTTGGTGATGTTTACCGCTAAACAGCATTTGCCCGATAGAGCCGATATGTTCTTCAAACCAAGGATCACCGCAATCAGCTAACTGACTTGCTGCACCTTCTTGCCATTGCTGACGTGTGACCATACCCAACACAATGGCATCTTCTAAGTCGTGCACGCCATACGCAATATCATCGGCGAGCTCCATAATGGAGCAGTCGAGGGATTTAAAGCGCGTTTTGCTGTGCTCTAAATCGGAGTCTGGTCGATAGCGCATTTGGCTCAACAGGCTTTTGTCATTCTCGCTGAGTGGAGCGATAACCCAATCAAACAGATCTTTATCGCAATCGTAGATGCCTTTCGCTGGGCTCCATTCTTTGGCTTTTAATCGGCGTTGATGTTCTGCAGGGTTTGGCAGCTTGACTGAACGAGTCTGACTGATGAGTGCTGGGTATTTGATCAAACCTAACAAAGTTCGGCGCGATAGATTCATCCCGAAGTGCTCAGTGTATGGCTCCAATTTGGTCACAATGCGAAAAGTCTGCGCATTGCCTTCAAAGCCACCATGGTCACGCATCATATAGTTCAATGCGACTTCGCCACCGTGTCCGTATGGTGGGTGGCCGATATCGTGCGCGAGACACAGAGAGTCAATCAAACTGTCCGAGGGCAATAGTTCTTTAAATTCAGACTGTTTCTTTTTGAGTTGTGCGACAATACCTGTGCCTAATTGGGCCGCTTCTAACGAGTGGGTAAGTCGACTTCTATGAAAGTCTTCCAAGCTGTTGCCATGAACTTGAGTTTTCGCTTGTAGGCGTCGAAATGCCGCAGAGTGCAGGATTCTCGCTCTATCACGTTGATAGGGGCTGCGGTGGTCATCACGGCGGATTTTATGCTCATCATCGTGGCGCTCTTGCCACAAAGAGTGTAATTCAAACGACACGTTTATCTCCATAAACTAAACTGGCTAACTGATTTCATCCAGCGATAGCTCAAAGCTTGGGGCGAATGTATTAAGGAAGTATTCCATTTCTGGCGTTTTACGTTCTTGTAAAGTGACGTCTAGGCGCTTTTTCGCTAAGGCAAACTCATGGTTACCTGCGCTTAGTTCTTCCAAACATTTTAAGTACGCACAGATGGAGTCGGCCTGTTTTACTATCTGAGAGTCTTCTTCGTGAGACGAATGAGAAAGTAGAAATGGGGCAAAATCTTCCTGAAATTCTTCCGGCAA
>NZ_JAWOQO010000008.1:0-258116 GCF_033337345.1 Vibrio sp. YT-18
GAAAGCACCGGTCTTGAAAACCGGCATACGTTAATAGCGTATCTAGGGTTCAAATCCCTATCTCTCCGCCACTTTTAAAAAAACCGCTGTTCTTACAGCGGTTTTTTTGTATCTGCTGTTTTTTAACCGCTGTTATCGAAACTTCTAATTGGTTTTTCTCTAGCTCTTTCTCCAAGTTTTTGCGTACCTACATTGGGTTTAGTTTACGCAGTAATACCTTCAATCGAAGACATTTCCATACGTGTCATTTGGGCTTCAAATAGAGCTTTGTTAAGTCTCAACGTGGGATGCTTAAACGCATTTTGATAGAGTCCCAGTCTAAATACTGCAAATGTACTTGGAGAAAAAATGAAGCTACTTTACTGGTTAGATGAATGGCAAGCTCTTACTCAACAAGAACAAGAGACGGCTTTACCTATCTCTGGCTACGATTTACTTGATGATGTGTTTGTGAAGTATGAACTCGTCGATCTTAACAAGCCATTGTTGTTCACATTTTCTCCTTCTGGTACTGATGTGCAGGTACAAGACTTAACTCCGGATTTTTCTCCTTGGGGCTACGAGCTCGGAATACAACAAAAAGTAAACATTATTGCCTTTCAACATTTAGGACAAAGTAATTGGTTCCGTAGTCGGAATTTGATTTTCTTTCTGGAGCAGCTATCTGAGTTGCTTCATCCCTTCAAATGTCGTTTGGGTTATGGGCAAAGTCGAGGTGGCTTTGCAATTGGCGCGTTCGCTAACTTGCTGAAACTAGAACATCTTTTGTTGTTTTATCCTGTTAGCACTAAAAATAAAGCGTTAGTGCCTTGGGATGATCGGCCGAGTACTGAGCTTGCTCAGCAGTTTGCTTGGGAAAGCGGCTACCATGATCGAGATTTGGGCAATGCCAAAGGTTATATTATTTATGACCCATCCAATCGCATTGATCGTCTTCATGCTGAACGTTATCCAGAGCTTACCCATTTAAAAGTCGTCGGTATGGGACACGGCACTCAATCCACACAATTAGATAAATTAGAATTTTTTAATCTGGTGGCGCAGGAGTTTGTTCGCCATCAAACCTTAGATATTGACCAATTTAATAAGCAAATTCACGCTTTGTTTTAAAAGAGGACTGATATCAGAGTCCCCTGTAACCAGGGGGAGATGATCACACACTAAAAACTAGATTTTTAACACAATTGCTAGGCGCAATTTAGATGGAGGATTAATGAAGTTACTGTACTGGTTGGATGAATGGCTGGCTCTTTCTCGTGAAGAACAGCAAACCAGGCTACCGATGTCCGGGGAGGACTTACTTGATGATGTATTTGTTAAGTATGAGTTTGTCGACCGCAATAAACCGTTGTTGTTCACCTTTTCCCCTGCTGGTACGAATCTACAAGTACAGGACTTACACTCAGACTTTGCGCCTTGGGGCTATCGCTTAGCCCAGAAACAAAAAGTAAATATTATTTCATTTCAGCACCTTGGGAAAAGTAATTGGTTTCGCAGCCGTAATTTGATTTTCTTTCTAGAGCAGCTATCAACTTTACTTGAGCCTTTTGAATGTCGTTTAGGTTATGGGCTTAGCCGCGGTGGTTTTGCTATTGGTGCCTTTTCCAATCTATTAAAGTTGGATCAAGTATTGATGTTTCACCCGGTCAGCACAAAAAACAAAGTTTTGGTGCCATGGGATGATAGGCCAAGTACTGAACTAGCCCAACAATTTGATTGGGAAGGAAAGTATCACGACCTTGACCTTGGCGATGCAAAAGGCTACATCATTTATGATCCAACTAATGAAATCGACCGCCTTCACGCCAAACGCTACCCAGAGCTCACTCACTTGAGAGTCTTTGGGATGGGACATGGTACCCACGCGACGTATTTGAATAAATTCGGTTTTTATAAGCAAGTGGCCGTAGACTTTATACGTTATCAGAAGATAGATATAGCGCAGTTTCGTCATCAGACCAAAACGCTGCGCTTAAAAGAAGATTACTATCAGTGCCTTAACAAGGCGAATGCGAGTTCACAGCATCGTTTAAACTTACTGAGTACCGCTCATAATGTACTAATTGAAGAAAAGAAAGAACATGTGAAGGAGCATCAAGCGCAAATCGATATTCAGCCACTTGTTGATATTGCACTTAAGCATGAGTATGACAACCCGCAAGATGCAGTACAGCTTTTGGAAGTCGCTCAGCAGTTGGTTCCGAATGATCCCGTTGTGGAGCACAAGTTGCAGCAACTGTCGTAACGTTGAGATGTAATGCGGACGATATTGGTCGAAATAGGTCAGTGGCTTTTGTCGCTGGCCTTTTTAATAGCTTATGGATTGATATTTCGATGAAATCTAATGAAGCAGTACAAAATAAAAAGCCCAAGCAAATGCTTGGGCTCCATAAATGTTAATGCGAGTTTTAAAACTCTTTTGGCGCAAAGCCTGTCATCACATCAAGGCGAAGTTCTTTACCAACTTTTGTTAATGGGTGAACGATTACTAAGCCGCGTACACGTTTTTTCAGTTTGCCGATGTCCGCTTGTTCTGCTTTGGTGATTTCACGAGAGAAAGGCATATCAAGTAAGCTTTTACGTTCTTTGTTCAGCTCATAGTTTTGCTTGTGCTTTAACTGGTTAAGCTTTTTGGTCAGCTGTTCTACTTCATCCGTGAACTTTGTAATCATTTCGTGATCACCACGAGAACGTGCCGCATCAAGTTTACGTTGGCATGTATCTAAACGGTTGTGCAGCTTTTGAATATCAGTTTTTATGCTCATGGTAATTTGGCTCAAATTTTAAATAGTCGAGGAGTATAGCATAGCTGAGATCACACGCTCTACTATACTTCTCGATTGTCTGGCTTTAGTTAATCAGTTCATTGCCCGATACGTTACCAGAGAAAAAGGCTTCGACGTTATCAAGCGTCACAGAGGCAATATTATTCAGTGCTTCGTGAGTCAAGAATGCTTGGTGGCCAGTAAACAGCACGTTATGACAAGCCGATAAACGGCGGAAAACATCATCTACAATGACATCGTTAGATTTATCTTGGAAGAATAAGTCTTTTTCATTGTCATACACGTCTAGGCCAAGCGCACCAATCTTACCTTGTTTCAACGCTTCTATCGCGGCTAGTGAATCTAGCAACTCGCCTCGACTGGTGTTAATGATCATTACACCATCTTTCATTTGCGCGAAGGCTTTTTCGTTCAATAAGTGATAGTTTTCTTCACTCATTGGACAATGGAGAGAGATAATATCCGCATTAGCGTAGATTTCTTCAAGCGAACAGTAACGGGCTCCCATTTCTAGCGCTAATGGGTTTTCGTAGGGGTCGTAGCAAAGCAGTTCCATGCCAAGCCCTTTGAAGATACGCATCGTCGCGATACCAATCTTACCCGTACCAATAACACCAACGGTTTTTCCGAAAAAGTTAAAGCCAACAAGACCTTCTAGCGAGAAGTTGGCGTCACGTGTCCGTTGGTAGGCCTTGTGAAGACGGCGGTTTAGGCACATCATTAAACCAACCGTGTGCTCTGCCACTGCCTCTGGTGAGTAAGCAGGAACTCGAACCACTTGTAAACCTAGTTCTTTGGCTGCTTGTTGATCAACTTTATCAAATCCCGCGCAGCGCATAGCAATAAGCTTGGTCCCGCCCAGAGAAAGCTGTTTAAGGACAGGAGCTGAAAGATCATCATTAACAAACGCACATACGACTTCACTGCCGTGTGCCATCTTGGCTGTTTTTTCGGTTAGTCGGAAGTCGTGATAGTGAAATTCAAAATCGCGGTTATTTTTAATTTTATTAAAAGAGGCTTCGTCGTAGGATTTTGCACTAAAAAAAGCAATGTTAATCATGGTTCCCTCTCAAAAAGTGCGGACTTTATAAATAAATATGCTTATAAAGTAATGCAACTTAGCCGCAATGAATAGAGAAATCTTCTCTTTGACTTTTGTTGTATCAAACAACAACAAGAAGTACGCCTTTCAGCGAGTGCTATCTTACGGTTCCGCATTAGATACTGTTTGCTTTACGAGCATTAACTGACTAGCATTATCGCTCTTTTCTTGTTCACTTTATTAGCTTAGGCGTTACGACAATGTCAGTAAAATGGTGCTCTATGTTCTTGTGTTGTGTGTTTGCTTCTGGCACTCACGCAGCTGTTGACCTCGTTAAAGTCGACAAGTCTAAGCGTCGAATGTATTTGATGGAACAAGGAGCAGTGCTAAAAGAATACCGAATTGCTTTAGGAGCGAACCCTCAAGGACATAAACAAGAAGAGGGAGACAATCGCACGCCAGAGGGCGAGTACACTCTAGATTATGTTATAGAGGACTCTGCTTTTTATCGTTCTGTGCATATCAGTTACCCTGATGCGATTGATACGTTGGAAGCGAAGCGCCGAGGTGTGTCCCCTGGAGGGAACATCAAAATTCATGGCTTAAAAAACGGTGAGAGTCAGTTGCCGATTTACATCCAAAGTTTTGATTGGACTAATGGGTGTATTGCGATTACCAACGAGGAGATGGACGAATTTATCCAGCTTGTCGAGATGGGGACACCAATTCAGATTGAGTGGTAATAAAAGGTCCCCTTTAATGTTCTGGCTCTTATAGGCTATGGCATAAAGCGCTGTGGATGATCACTAAAAATACCGTCTAACTGAGGCAGGTATTTCAGTTTATTTGGATTGTTCACCGTATAGCACATCACTTTGTAACCGGCTTGTTGGAGTTTGTTTATCTGGCGAGTACGAACCCAGTTAATGTTTAGGTTGCAGCTATAGGCACTAACTTCTTCCAAAAGGCGTTTATCTTTTCTCGTAAAGAATTCACTTAACACACCCAATCGGTAGCCACTGCAGTATTTGTGCATCGCTCTAATGACGTCATGACTAAAGCTCGATAGGAGTACATTCTCTTGCGGCATTGGACTTTTTGTTAACGCATTGGCGAGAGTCTGCGCCACTTCTTCCGCTGGATGGTTGTCTACTTTAACTTCGATATTCAAGTTAAGCTTATTCTCAGTAGCTAAAGTGAGCAGTTCATCTAGTGTCACGATCTTCTCGCCTGAAAAGTCTGTGCTAAACCAACTACCGAAATCTAATGCTTTTAACTCTTCCAGGGTGAGCTCATCAACACGGCCTTGTCCATTGCTGCATCGATTGACGGTATGATCATGGCAAACCACTAAAACATTATCTTTGGTAGGCTGTATATCCACTTCCACCCACTTTAATCCCAGGTCAATGGCTGCTTGAATGCTTATTTTTGTATTCTCAGGGTATGAACCTGCCACGCCACGGTGACCAATTAATAACGTTTCCATTCGCTTTATCTTTTGCTTTGCGGTTGCCAGATTGTACTCGTTTTTTCTATGAAGATATATCTAGGTGCATATTGTTAGGAACCTTTAGTAAAAGTGAACATTAAACTCTAATGGCACGTTGCTGCTTCTTGGACTGAGTCCTGTGGACTTAAAGCATTAGAGTGTTAGTTGTTTAATTGGTAAATGAGTAATAAAATGCGAACCATTTTTATTTGAATGGTGAGTGGTAATGTCACGAGTTTTGATAGTCGATGATGACGTTCCTTTGTGTGAGCTGTTAGAAGCGGTTTTGCAAGAGGAGGGCTACATCGTCTCTTCTGTACATTGCGGTGAAAGTGCGCTGCAATATATGGAAAAAACGCCTGTAGATCTTGTATTGCTTGATGTCATGTTACCAAACCTTAACGGTATGCAAGTTGCTCGTAGGATCTGTCAGCGCTTCGCGACACCTATCCTAATGCTTACCGCTCTCAACGATGAAAACTCGATGCTTGATGGTTACCAAGCGGGGGCCGATCAGTATATCGGAAAGCCCTTTAATGTCGCTGAGCTTCTAATGCGCATCAAAGCGATTCTTCGTCGTGTTGGCTTGGAACGTCAACGTCAGACGATGTGTAGTACCGTTCAAACGATCAGTGACCAGCTTAATAGCTTACCCCTCACAAGTACGGAAGCTGAACTATTGAGCTACTTGGTAAAAAACCAAGGAGTCGTGATTTCAAAAGCAGAGCTTCAAACTGAAGTGTTAAAGAAAGAGCTGAGTCCTTTTGATCGCAACCTTGATATGCACATCAGTAACATACGTCGCAAGTTAGTTGAAGCGGGGCTTTCCAAGCAACATATCAAAACCTTCCGTGGCAAAGGTTACAGTTATTTAGAGGCTGTAAACCGTTAATGAAGCTCCGGTGTCCACCTTTTATTGCAAAACGTAAAGATAGCTTAGCGTTCAAGTTATTTAGTTGCATGACCGCAATTGTCATTAGTATTTTGGTCGTGCAATCCTTAGCGGAACAAGCTCTGGTGAAAGCCATGTTGAAAGTGCCCGATAGTGTGCGAGAAGAAATGCTAGACCTTGCACATCAAGCCAATGTATTGATTGAGCACGGAGACATGGACGAACTTGCTGACTGGGCAAATGCGCAAAACTTTTATTTATTTGTGTTGAATGAACATCAGCAACCAGTTACGCACCGTCTGATGCATCCGCACTTCGAGTTCAAACTTCAATTTAAGAGAAGCATTGATGATCAACTTGAGGGGAAAGTGAATCGCCCCATCATCAATATTCCTTTAGTTCATGGCAATACTTTAGTGATTCAGTTGCCACATCGACTGCACCCTGCAAATGACTTCATTCTGTATTTCTCTATTCTCAAAGTCGTGATTGCAGTGGTTATTTTGGCGCTCTTTTCACTGCTAATGGCACGTAACTTACAGCAACCATTGGATCGATTGAGAGAAGCAAGCAAAAAGCTATCTAATGGCGATTTTAATGTCAGTGTCGTGAAAGAGCTGAAGTCGAGCACGCGTGAGTTTAACGAGTTAGCGCAAGACTTCGATCACATGACGCAACAGATTCATTCTCTCGCTGAAAAGCAGCGACTGCTTATAAGAGATGTCTCTCACGAATTGAGAACGCCGTTAGCGAGGCAGAACTTGGTTCTGCATCTTTTGCGAAAGCGTGTTGGAGAAAGTGAGCAAAGCCTAGTGACAAGGCTAGAAGATGAAGCAAAAGAGCTAAACCATTTGATCAGCGATATATTGGAGTTCAGTCGCTTGGAAAATGCGCGCTTCGACAAAGCCACGAAACGCTGTGATTTAGAAGTTTTGCTCTCCCCGCAAGTAGAACGTTGCAAAATAGATTTGAAGTCAGAACAGACGTTGTCTTTCCGCTCAGAAGCTGTATGTGCTAAAGCCATTTGTGAAGAAACGCTGGTCATTCGTTGTTTGAACAATCTTATTGGTAATGCCATTAAATATTCAGGACAAGCATCTCAGATAGAAGTTTCTCTGGAAAATTATGTCAAAGAAGGGCAGCAATTCACCACCATGTCAGTATCTGATAATGGGCCTGGTATTCCAGAGAACAAGCTGGTCGATATTTTTGATCCGTTTACACGCTTAGATGCTTCTAGAGATAAAAAGCTTGGTGGCTACGGTTTAGGTCTTGCGATTGTCAAAGAATCCATGCGTATTATGGGTGGAGCAGTCACGGCGAAAAACCGTGAGCAAGGTGGTTTGAGGGTTACTTTAGTGTTCAAACAATAAGTATGATTAAGTTGTATTTTTTGTGATTAATGTCACATTATCATGGCGCATCATCAGAGAGTACTTTACAAAAGTTTGCAAATGCAAAGAATGTAAATTTAATGCAAATGGTAATACTTATCACTTATATTCACCCGCGAAATAATTAAGAGGGAATCGCATTCAACAAGTATGTGACCCGAAAAATAATAATCGGAGTGAAAGGATATGTTTACTAAGAGCCATTTGGCGTTAGTGATCGGTGCAGTGTTAGCAACACCTGCAGTGGCGGAAGTTCAAACAGACGAACATGTAGTTGTAGAAGGTCGAGAGTTCGGCTACAAGGCAGATACAAACAGTACAGCAATGCGCATGGAAATGACGCAGCTGGAAACGCCGGGACAAGTAGCGGTTATCGATGAAACGGTAATTGATGAGCAGCGTGCAAGTACACTTGGTGAAGTGCTACGTAACGATGCAAGTGTTAGCGCGGGTGGTACAAGCCGTAACCGCGAACGTTTCTCTCTACGTGGTTTTGAACTTAGCAGTTCAGACGGTTTTCTTCGTGATGGTCGTCAACACTGGTCACACTACCGTCAGCCAATTGAGCTTTTAGAGCGTGTTGAAGTGCTTAAAGGTCCATCAGGTCTGCTATACGGTAAATCTGAGCCGGGTGGTTTGGTAAACATGGTTTCGAAAAAACCAACAACTCAAACACAAGCAAGTTTGAGTCAAGATCTAGGTTCGAATGATCACTCACGCACTGTGCTTGATGTGAGTGGCGCGCTAAATGATGCAGAGACACTGCGAGCGCGCGCAATTTTTGCCAAAGAAAGCTACGGCTCTTGGCGCAGGTACGGTGATGGCACTGAGCCTAAAACAGATCGTACGGTAGCTGGCCTAGTGGTTGAGTACGATATCACCGACAACTTTATGGTATCGGCTCATTACGATCGCACGAAAGACGACGGTAGCGTGGACTCTGGCGCATACATTGTTGATGGCAAAGCGGTTCGCGGTGATAAGTACATTTGGGATGCGCAGTGGTCTGAAATTGATAACGAAGTAGAAAACTACGGTGTCGATATTAATGCGCAAGTCACGGATAACGTGAACGTAAAAGCAGGTTACAACCGCCAAGACTTTAAGCGTTTTGATGTAGAGTCTTACCCTAAGTTTGATCAGTATGAAGAGTTAAATACGATTAAGCATCGAGGCAACGATCGCTCCGATAATTGGGTATTTGATACTGCATATATAGATGTGACGACGGACTTTACTTTGTTCGGTACGGAAAACACGTTGTTAGTGGGCGCTAACTACTTAGATTACAGTTATGATCGCTTTATGGCATTTCATAATGAGGCGAGTATTGCGCCAGGAGAAACGGTGCCTAAGCCTAGCTATAGTAGTTCGAGGAAATCACCAACAGCTGAGTACGATACTTGGGGTATCTACGCGCAAAATATGATGACGATTAATGATTACTGGCAAGTGCTTGCAGGTGTTCGTTATGACGAAAAGCGTGATGATGAACTGACCGAAAACCAAGTTTCTCCAAAGTTAGGTGTGATATTCCACCCATCGACGAATGGCTCGGTTTACGTTCAGTATTCTGAAAGCTTCATGCCTCAAGGTGAAGTCAGCAACGGTAGTCGTACCTACATCAATGAAGGTGAGAAACTCGACGCTGAGCGTGGTATCTCTTATGAAATCGGTACGAAGTGGGAACTGTTTGATCAGCGTTTATTTGTATCTGGTGCTGTGTTTGATATCACGTTAGAGAACATCTCGCTGGATGTTGAAAGCGGCAAAGACGCGGGCGGCAATCTCCTACACAAGAAAACGCAAGGTGGTGAGCAAGTTCACAAAGGCGCTGAGTTAATGGCTCAAGGTTTTGTGACCCCAGAGTTGTCGCTAACCGCTTCTGCAATGTATTTGGATGCAGAGCTTAAGAAGGCAGAAAGATATGAAGGTAACCGCCCTGTAGACGTGCCAGAGTTCTCGGCAAGTCTATGGTCTAGCTACAAGGTTCAAGACAACACTAACTTAAACCTTGGTTTGATTTATGAAGGTGATCGCTACGGTGATGCACAGAACACCTTCAAGAAAGATGGCTACGCTCGCGTTGATATGGGCGTGTCATACAAACATAAGTACGATGAAAACTTGGATATTATTGCTCGATTCAATGTCGAGAATTTATTCGATACCGACTACTTCGCAGGTGGTGGTAGCACGAATGGCGAGCAAAAAGGTGCGAGTGGGGTTGTGGTTGGAGAAAGCCGCAACTACATGGCAACAATCCAGTTCAAGTACTGATAACAATTTGATTATTAAAGGGGAAGGGTAGTCTTCCCCTTTGGTCGTTTTTGGAACACAGAAATATAACTCGTATGAATCTAATGAAATCAAGTATCGCTCTGTTGATATCATCGGTTTTGATTCCCGCTCACGCGGCGAACTTAAACGATGCACAAGCTGTGCAGAGTAAAACAAACCAGTCGTCGGCGGTAAGCCAAAAACGTATTGATGCAAGCGCAGAAAAATCACTTACTCTAGAAGCTGAAATTGAGCAGCTGCAAGAGGAAGTCGGTAACTTGAAGATTTATCGCGATCATCTTGCAAGCCTTGTTGAAAGTCAAAATCAAGAAGTTGATAGCTTGAACGAGCAAATTGAGCAGATTGCTCAAACTCGTCAAGGTGTCGTGCCTTTGATGTATCACATGCTTGAGGGCTTAAAAGTGCTCGTCGCTAACGACAAGCCTATACGCAAAGCGCAACGTGAGGAGCGAATTGCAAAGCTGGATTCCATGATGACGCGTGCAGACGTTGCGGATGCAGAGAAGTTTCGTCGTATTTTAGAAGCGTACCAAATTGAAATGGATTACGGCACCAAGCTTGGCGTTTACCAAGGCAAGATTAACCTAGGTGACAATGAAGCTGTGGAGGCGGACATTCTCTATTTAGGGCGTTTGTCTTTGGTAGCGCGTAGCTTATCTGGTGACACATTTTGGAGCTGGTCACAGCAACAACAAGCATGGCAACAAGTGGGTTCTGAGCAAAAATCAGAGCTAGACAAAGCGTTCGCTATGGCGAATAAACAGATCGCGCCGAGCATGTTAACTCTACCAGTGTCGTTAACCGCTGCGGAGGGCAAATAAATGATGAAAAAATGGTTATCGGTTGCATTAATCTCGACAGCCGCATTAATGCCTTATACAACTTTTGCTAGTGATGCGTTGTTACAAAAGGCGCAGCAAGAAAATCGTCAACAGCAATCGCACAATGTCGCGCGTGAATCAGGTTTTAAGCAAACAGAGCAAGACCTACAGGCTATAAAGAATAAATTGGTGGCAGAGCGTGCTGCTCTTCAAGCAGAGGCGGACTCATTAAGTGTTACCTTCGGTGAAAATGAAGCAGAACTGGCACAGCTAGAAGAAAAGTTGCGTCTAGAAACCGGGAGCCTAGGTGAGTTATTTGGCGTCGTTCGCCAGAACGCAAAAGAGCTAGAGTCTGAGCTAAAAAGCTCAGTAACCGGTGTAGATGCAAACTCATATCAGAAAGATATCGATGCTATTGTTGCGGCTAAATCACTGCCAACGTTGACCCAACTTCAGGCGATGTGGCGCAGCATGGAAGAACAAATCAAAGCAAGCGGTGAAATGGCAAACGTCTCTTTCACACTGCTAAATGGCGAGGGTCGTGAACAAACGGTTAGTGGTGTTCGTCTTGGTTCTATGGCGCTGCTGGATGACACTGGCTACGTTAAGTGGAATGGTCAACGCGGAGATGCGGTAAACTATCTTCGTCAGCCTGAAAGCGGTCCAACAGCGAATACTATTTCCTCTGGTGACATTGATGCGCTTGTCATAGATCCGTCACGTGGCATTCTTCTTGAGCAGCTCGCAAACTCACCGACTTTGGCTGATCGCCTAAATGCGGGTGGCGTTGTCGGCAAAATCATCCTTGGTTTATTGGCTATCGGCCTATTGATTGCGCTCGTACGTGGTGCATCTCTGATGATTTCGCGCCAGAAAATCATGAAGCAACTGAAAACCCCAGCGCAGCCAGGAAACAACCCTTTGGGTCGCGTGCTTGCGGTATACCAGAAAGACAAGCATCGCAGCGTAGAAGCGTTAGAACTACGTCTTTTGGAAGCCGTTGTTGATGAGCAAACCCACCTAGAAAAAGGGTTGTCGATGCTTAAGCTTCTTGCTGCTCTAGCTCCTATGCTTGGCCTACTAGGCACGGTAACGGGTATGATCGAAACCTTCCAAGTCATCACTCAATTTGGTAATGGTGATCCGAAAGTAATGGCGGGTGGCATTTCGATGGCACTTGTGACTACCGTACTTGGCCTTGTTTCAGCCATGCCTTTGCTATTAGCGCACAACGTATTGAGCTCTCAAGCAGAAAATATTCGCAGTATCTTAGAAAAACAAGGCATCGGTTTAGTTGCAGAACAAGCTGAGCGTGATATGCCGAATAACAAAAGTCACTCTAACACCTTAGCGGAGAACGCAGCGTAATGGAGCAGATCCTACTCAGCACATTGGGTTTGATCAGTGAGGATTGGGCCACAACCTTGATGAGCTTTATGCAGCAAGGTGGTCAAATCCTATGGTGGCTGGCCGCCGTCGTGGCGGTGTGCTGGCTGTTGGTTATGGAGCGAGTTATTTATCTCACAACGGTTTTCCCTGGGGTAAAAAAACAGCTTTGTGAGCAGTGGCACGCAAGATCAGAGCACCACTCTTGGTACGCGCATCAAATCCGTGAAGGATGGATTGCAAAAGCGCAAATCGAACTACGCCAAAACCTATCGACTATTAAGCTACTTGTGGCGGTTTGCCCAATGCTAGGGTTGTTAGGGACGGTGACAGGCATGATTACGGTGTTTGACGTAATGGCATCGCAAGGCAGCAGCAATCCGAAATTGATGGCTTCTGGTATCTCACTTGCTACGCTGCCAACCATGGCAGGTATGGTAGCAGCGCTTGCGGGCATGTTTATTCATGCTCGCCTTAGCAAAGTGTGTGAACGAAAAGCTATCCAGTTAGAACAATCTTTAAGGAGTCAAAAGTGAGACTCGGACGCAGACCTAACCAACAAGATGAAGCTCAAGTCGATTTAACCTCGATGCTTGATATCGTCTTCATCATGTTGATCTTCTTCATTGTGACCAGTTCGTTTGTACGTGAATCCGGTGTAGAAGTGAATCGCCCTCAGGCTTCTAATGTAGTAAGCCAAAAAGACGCGGGCATTTTTATCGCAGTAACGGCAGCGAATGATGTGTACATCGACAAACGAGTGGTTGATATTGAGCGTGTTGAGGCCTCTATTGAGCACCTGTTACTTGATCAGCCTGATGCTTCGTTAGTTATCCAAGCTGACGAGCATGCTTACAATGGCACTGTCGTGAAAGTGATGGACGCTGCAAAGGCGGCAGGTGTGAAGAACATTGCATTGGCGGCGGAGAAACCTTAATGGGCAGGCTGTTACTTGCACTACCAGCATCACTGTTAATTTCTGTGAGCTTGTTTAGCTTTATGGCGTGGATGGTTGATAAAGGCAACCAGCGTGCGCCAGAAACTTCAGAAGCCGTTCGTTTTGATATGGTGATGGTAGAGAATGAAGCAGACGTGCAGCGTCGTCAACGTTCAGTGCCGGAGCAACCAGAACCACCTCAAGCGCCGGAGCCAATGGATCTGTCTCAAGCTGACACTCAAATGGAACCAATGAGTCAGATGACGCCAGTCAGTGCTTTAGGTTTAAACACTGCCCTTGAAGGCATCGCGATTAGTGCACCAAACTTGAAGGGAACAATGGGCAACCAGCAAGCACTGCCGTTGTATCGTGTTGATCCTCGCTATCCAAGTAAGGCGCTGAAACGTAGAGTGGAAGGTTATGTCATTATGCGTTTCACGATCGATGCAACTGGACGACCAAAAGATATTGAAGTGATCGAGGCTGAGCCCGAGCGCATGTTTGAAAGGGAAGCAATCCGTGCGCTTAAAAAATGGAAGTATCAGCCAAAAGTTGAGGATGGTGTGTCAATTGAGCAGTTCGGACAAACCGCTAAAGTGGAGTTCAAGTTAGCCAAATGATGAAAAAATTCTTAATCGGTACGGTATTAAGCCTGAGTGCACTCTCAACCATTGCCAGTGAGTTAAGCCAATACACCGCAGCGAGAGTTCAACGAGCACATAATTTGGCTCAAGAAGAGAAACTGAAAGAAGCGATTTCATCTCTTGAAGCTATGGAGCTTTCTCGTGGATATGACCAAGCTTATGTCGCTCGAATGTTGGGTATTTTTTACTGGCAGAACGAGCAAACTCAAGCGGCGATTAAGCAACTTGAGTTGGCAGTCAATAGTGGTTTGCTACAAGATGAGCAAGCATGGCAAACCCGAAAAATGTTGGCTGATATACTGCTGAACGAGCAACGTTTTTCTAAGGCTTTACCTCATTACTATGCCTTGAGCAAAAACATTCCTAAAGGTCAAAAAGCGCATGAGCTATGGCTGCGTATTTCCCAATCTCATTATCAACTGAGTCAGTGGCAAAAAGTGCTTTCAGCAATGGCTCGTTATGAGAAATTTGGTCAGCCAGACAAGCTTGGCGCATTGTCGATAAAGCTTTCTGCTGAGCTAGAACTGAAAAAGTGGAAGCCGGCAATCTCGACCATCAAACGCTTAATCGTGATTGAACCTGAGCGAATTGAATGGTGGCGTCAGCTTGTTGCTCTATACCTACGGGTTGATGACAACAAACGTGCCCTAGACTCTTTGGCGTTGGCAAAACTGAAAGGGTTACAACTTAGCCAAGATGACTTAAAGCTGCTGGCACAATTGTACGCGAAACGAGGTATTCCTGAGAGAGCTGCGTTGGTGATGAACGAGCTAGAGGATGTAAACTCGAATAGTAAGCTAAAAGCTCAGCAAGCAACGTATTGGCAAATGGCAAAAGAGTGGGAAGAGTCTATTGATAGCTGGCGTATTGCAGCTCAGCTAGATAGGCAGTATTACTGGAACTATTCTCAACTGTTGGTGCAAGAAGGCCATTATAAAGATGCCATTGCCGCGCTCGATAAGGTCAGAGGTCGTAAAGCGGATGTTGCACTTATCAAAACTCGCGCTTACTACAAACTTAAGCGGTTTGACGATGCGCTCGCTAATGCCAAAAGAGCGAATGAGATTAAGCCATCGAATCAGGCAAAGAGTTGGGTTAAGTATCTATCACAGCTACGCAAAGTAGAATCGACGCAGAACTCATAGCGAACATTTTTATTAAATACCCGAGCTCAGTCTCGGGTATTTTTTTGTTTAAAGTAAACAATGTAAATTAAATGCCAATACGAATGATTATCACCTAAATTATGCCCCACATTTATTGGTGATGATTGTTTCTATGTTGCTTAAAAGCAAAGGTGTTCAAACTTGGGCTCGCCGCCTACATATCTATATTTCGATGGCTCTTCTCTTAGTTACGCTGTTTTTTGCAGTAACTGGTATTACCCTCAATCGCCCCGAATTGTTTGAACGCAGTGAACCTATCATTCAACAACATACTCTGACGGTTCCGCACTCAGTTCTATTCTCACATTCAGATACCTTTCAACCTAATCGTGAAGAACTGGTAGCTTTCTTGACTAAAGAAACCGAGCTTCGCGGCACTCCCTCCGCACTAGATGTGTATACCGAAGTTGAGCAAGGTGAGTTGTTACTCGGAGAGCTTTCTATGGATTTTAAAGGCCCGGGTTATAACGCTACGGTCTTTATTGATATGACTACTGGTGCGGCAGACGTCGAAACGACGCACTACGGTATTGTTGCGCTGCTGAACGATCTACATAAAGGACGCAACAGTGGTGGGATTTGGAAGTGGTTTATCGACGTCACTGCGCTTTTGATGGTGTTTTTTGTTCTTACAGGCGTGTGCTTGTTACTGCCTAAGAAGAAGACGCTCAGAACGTCAATGCAATGGATGAGCTTTGGTACGTTACTGTCGCTCGTAATTTATTTTGTTGCTGTTCCATAACAGCTTTTTTAGAGAACACTTATGTTGAACACAGGAAGATTTTTCCGCCGTAATCACTTTTGTAAAGCCGCTTTGATCGCGGCTTTTACTCCTTTCTCTCTTTCCGCGGCGCCTCTACCAGATAACGCGAAGGTCGACTTCGAACTCGAACTTCCAAAGATAGATACCTCAATGTATGCACGCCCTTATGTGGCGGTTTGGGTTGAAAACGATCAGCGTAAACCGGTTAAAACCATTCAGTTATGGGTAGGGAAAGACGAATGGTTAAAAGATCTACGCAGCTGGTGGAGAAAAGCGGGTCGTTATGATCGTGAACTTGTTGATGC
This sequence comes from Vibrio sp. YT-18, assembly GCF_033337345.1. Classification (NCBI taxonomy): domain Bacteria; kingdom Pseudomonadati; phylum Pseudomonadota; class Gammaproteobacteria; order Vibrionales; family Vibrionaceae; genus Vibrio; species Vibrio sp. YT-18. The sequence goes on from NZ_JAWOQO010000008.1 coordinate 15,930, forward strand.
GGTGACTTCTGCAACACGTCCTGCTGGTCAATACCGCTTTGTCTGGGATGGAACCAATGACTCAGGGGAGCGTTTGGAACAAGGAAATTACACGTTGTACGTCGAAGTCGTTCGTGAACACGGTGGGCGAAACTACTTACGTCAAAAAATAACGCTAGCGGACAGTGACGTGCGCTATGAGCTTAAACCAACACAAGAGACGGGTGTCATCACCGTCAATTATCAAGTTAAGTGATTAAAGGACACAACAATGAAAACCAAAATGAAAGCAGTGGCATTGGCGAGTGTAATGGCAATGGGATTGGCTGTAACCACCACCGCACAAGCACATCCACGTTGGGTTCTGCCCTCTCACTTTACGGTTTCTAAAGAAGGCGGTGACTGGCTGACATTTGATGTTACTGCCTCTCACGGAACGTTTGTTTTTGATAAGCCTGCGGGTAGTGATCAGGCATTTGTGGTGATGCCGGATGGTCGCTCTGAGCGTCCTAACTTTGTTGTTCGTGGCAAGCGTCGCTCTATGTTTGATTTCTTTTTTACAGAAGAAGGCACGCACAAAGTCGCGATTAATAATCAGCCGAGCTACTACACACAATACAAAGCGGGCCGTCGTGATACGGTGAAATGGGCGCGAGCAAACAAAGCTGAGCGTGGTGACGTGCTTCCTGAGCAAGCGCGTGATGTGGTTACTCAACTAAGTTACACCCGAGCAGAAAGCTACATTACGGTTGGTATGCCAACGGACAAAGCGTTGGAGATTGAAGGCAAAATGCTGGAGATGAAACCGATCACGCATCCATCGGACATCATTGAAGGTGAGCCTGTGACTTTCCAGTTTTTCTTTAACGGAGAGCCACAAGAGGGCGTTACTGCTGAGATTACACGTGAAGGTACCATGTACCGAAACCATCAAGAACAAATCGATGTGGTGAGCGATAAAGATGGCAAAGTGATCTTCACGCCAGAAGTCGCCGGGCGCTACTTAATGAAAGCGAACTACAAAGGTGAATTAAAAGATAATCCATTGGCGGATAAAGCGAGTGCCAATGTTCACCTTACGTTTGAAACTCAACTTAACTAATCGAATTAGGCTCAGCAATTGCTGGGCCATTTTGGAATTATCATGAATAACACTTCTCTTCTAAAAGCGGTTTTGCTTTTTTCTGGATTTGCGTCCTTTCACGCTGCTGCACATTTTCCTCTGATGAGCTGTCACTTGGCGCAAGATAAAGTGATTTGTGAAGCGGGCTACTCGGATGGATCGACAGCGGTCGACTACGATGTCGAAATGTACGATTACGACGACAATCTGATCGCCAAAGAAAAAACAGATAAGCGTTCCATCGCAGAATTTACTCACCCTGAAACAGATTTCTATTTGGTATTTGATGCCGGACATGAAAGCCCGGTGGAAGTGGATATCGTTGAGCTGAAAGAGAAATGAGTGTACAGAAAGTTCGCCCTGATGATGGTAACCGAGAAGGAAAGTGGGTCGCACTGACAATCGCAGCAATTCTCAGTTCAGCAGCCATACTTATGCCCTACCATCAGGTCGCGACTGAAAAGCCAGACATGCAGTCTCATCAAGTGTTAATCACGGATTTACATCAAAATGAGTTGGGGTTGATCGCTGAGCTTAAGCTCGCTCATGAAGAGATTCGTGATTTGCAGTTAGATACCGGAACTTGGCCTGAGATCTCTGATATGGAGGTGCTTTGGATTGCTCCGTTCGTGAAAGACCAAAACTGGAAGCGTAAAGGTTCTCATCAGTGGCAACGAATTGATGACGGTGTCTACATTGGCGTGAAGACCAGTGCCCAAGGCTCTGCTTCCATGCTGTTGGATAGCCGCAGTTCTCAAGCTGATATTTGGTTTAATGATTCTAGCCGTTCGTTAAATGTGGAGGGACTAAGCGATCTAGCTAAACGCCACGATTTCGGGTGGAAACAAATCGTTCTGTCAGACTCTTCCTCTCATTCTCACGCCCATTAAGACAACATAATTGATAAGTACTATGATCAAACGCTCTCTTTTACGTCGTATTCTTACAGCCACCGCGTTATTGACGGTGTCTTCTACTGGCTTTGCTGCCGATAAACTCAGTATTGGTATTACGCTTCAACCTTATTACAGCTATGTTAAAGCCGTTGTTGGTGAGAAGGCGGACATCGTTCCTTTGGTTGATGCTGGTTTTAATCCTCACAACTATTTGCCACAACCTAATGATCTTAAGCGCTTAAATGAAATGGACGTAATAGTGATCAATGGTATTGGTCATGACGATTTTGCACTGAAAGTGATCAAGGCTTCTCAGCGTGATGATCTCGTGGTTATAGAAGCGAACAAAGAAGTGCCTTTATTGCCCGCTATGGGGCAGTCTGTTGGTCAAGGAGCAGTGAACCCTCACACCTTTGTCGGTCTATCAACAACCATTCAAAAGGTTTACACCATCGCGAGTGAGCTAAGCCAATTGGACCCAGACAATGCTACGTTCTATCGCCAAAATGCTCGTAAATACGCGAAAACATTTCGCCTGATGAAGCGTGATGCAATGTTGTCTCTTGGTGAGTTGGACACGGCTGGTATGAAGGTGGCGACAACCCACAATGCTTACGGATATATCCTTCAGGAGTTTGGTGTTGACGTTGCCGCTGTCATTGAGCCTGCTCATGGTGTAGAACCAAGTGCAAGTCAGCTACAGGAAACGATAGAGAAAATTCGTGAATCGGGCATTGATGTTCTGTTTTATGAGCTCAATATGCCGAATCGCTTTGTTGATACCATCGAAGAGGCGACCGGGGTGCAGCTTTATCGCTTTTCTCACATGACTCACGGTGAGTATGAGGCTGATAAAGTCGAGGTTGAGATGCGAGATAATGTGGAAACACTAATCGAAGCCATGAAATTTGTGGCGAGTAAGCGAGCAGGGGAAAAGGCGTAATGACTGGACCTTCCGTTTCCTTAAGTAACGTGGGCCTAAAATACGCCGACAATATCATTTTGCAGAATATCAGCGCCGAATTCGAGAACGCGAAATGTCACGTGATTATGGGACCGAATGGTGGTGGGAAAACTTCTTTGCTTCGTTCGGTACTTGGACTTACGCCGTTTTCGGGAAACATTGCACTCAATTGGCCAGAGCCATCAGCTGCATCGGGGAAGATAGGGTATGTGCCACAAAAAGCGATGTTTGAAGCAAGCCTCCCGTTAACCGTGATGGATTTTGTACTGCTTAACCAAACCCGTATCCCTCTATTTTGGCGACGTAAAACGAAACAAACTCAACATGCCCTGGCCCAGCTGGATCGCGTGGGTATGGCAACGCGTAGCGACCGTCGTATGGGGCAACTCTCTGGCGGTGAGCAACAGCGTGTTTTGTTTGCGCAAGCTTTACTGGATGAGCCCAATTTATTGGTTTTAGACGAACCTACAACTGGCATGGATGAGCAAGGTGTTCGATATCTTGAAGGTTTGATTCATGAAGTCGTTGGAGAAGGCAAAACGGTACTGGCAGTACACCATGACGTGACCGCAGTGCGCCGTTTAGATGCGCAGGTCCATGTTGTAAATCGTCAAATTGTGGCGTCAGGGCACCATTCAGATGTACTAAGTCCTGATCGTATAGAAACATTATTCAAGCACTACACAGCAAAAGTGGAGGCTGCATAATGGATTGGTTGCGAGAGTTAGCGGTTAGCGGCGTTGAAGCTGGATGGTTAAGCGATAGCTTTTCTTATGCTTTCATGGTGAACGCAATTGTTGCAGCGCTGATATTAGGACCATTACTTGGTGGTCTTGGTACATTAGTCATCGCCAAGCGACTGGCTTTTTTCTCTGAAGCGGTTGGGCATGCTGCGCTTACCGGAATCGCGATTGGTGTGTTGCTCGGTGAGCCGCCAGAGAATCCGATCATCGGATTGTTTAGCTTTTGTATGATTTTTGCGCTGTTGCTTCACTTTGTTCGTAATCGTACGAATGTACCTTACGACACACTGGTTGGGGTTTTTCTTGCACTAGCGTTAGCGGTTGGTGCTGCGCTGTTAATGTACGTTGCTCGCAAGATCAACATTCACATGTTGGAGAACGTGTTGTTTGGCTCGATCTTGACTGTGACGGACAACGATATCCTTATTTTAGCGATCAGTTGTTTGATCATATTACTGCTTCTTATTCCAACGTTTAACCGCATTTTGCTGACTTGTATTAGCCCGGATATTGCACGTGTACGCGGCTTTAATACCAGCTTTTATGATTACTTATTTGTCATGATGATCACCTTGGTCACCATCGCCGCGGTAAAGATTATTGGCGCTGTATTGGTTGGTGCATTGCTACTGATTCCTGGTGCAACGGCTCGGTTATTGACTAAACGCATGGGCAGTTTTGTTCTCCTTTCTTCTTTATTGGCAACCATTGCGTGTTTAGTAGGAACCATACTGCCGATGGAGCTTGAGCTACCAGTGCCATCAGGCGCATCCATCATCATTGTTTCTGCGGCATTTTTCCTAACAGCAACGGTTTACCGAATTATCCAAAAAGCGTAACCCTTTTTATAAAGTAATGAACATGAAGATAAAAAAATTAGCGATAACTTTTGGTTTGGTTATAGCGACAACACTTCCATCGTTGGCAAGCGCCAAAGACATTTTAACCAGCACTCCCGTCACGTACATGTTGTCTGAGCAACTCATGAAAGGTACAGGGATAGAGACTCAGTATCTGCCTCCAAAGCGTTACGGCGTTGAGCGTCTTGAGAACTGGTTCGCAAATAAAGGTACAGAGCAAGTTAAGCAAGCGGGTCAAGCCGCGACGGTTGCTATTACTCTTGGTGCGATTTGGAAACAAGACCCGACTTATGTTTACGCTCGACAGGGCAACATTCACTTGATTGAAATCGATGCATCGCAGGCCATTTCTCCTAGAGCTCAAGGAGTTGCAGTACTGACATTGGAAAACGGGTCAACATCGAAGTACGCATGGCTGAACCCTACAAACTTAATCCGAATGGCGGGTATTGTTGGAGAGGATCTACAACGTGTATATCCTGAACACCAAAAGACGATTCAAACGAATCAACAGGCTCTTATGCTCAATGTGCGTGAACTGATCAACCAACAACAGGCAGAGATCTTCGATAAAGGCATCGATTCAGTGGTACTGATGAGTGAGTCACTAGAGGACTTTGCCTCTGGCAACCAATTGTTTGTGGTTGGGCGCGAATTTAAGCCGGAACTCGAGTGGACAGAAGAAGACAAATTATCTTTAAAAGCTCAGTTTGAACAAGATAAAACGCTATGGTTGGTGACGGATAAACGACCGTCGAAAACCTTGACATCGCTTATTAAACCGAGCCGCATACTGCAAATTGATGTTATTGACCGCTGGGGCAGTAAGGGTATCAAAACTGAGAAGCCACTCGCACGTTGGGAGATGTGACACGTAAAAAGCCACAGATTTTATGATGGGGAGTGAAAAGTTCCCTATTTTTTTGTGATCCATTTCAAAATGTGAGCATTAATACCACTGGTTGCATAAGAAAGTGTTTGTTTCATTTCTATTTCATTACTACTTTGTTATGTGTTCGTTGCGATTGATTCGGATTTAATCTGTTTCTAAGCGAACCGGTACAAACAACTATACGGATGTTAACAATGAAAATGAAAACTCTAGCCGTTGCAGTGGCGGCACTAGCATGTGGTTCACAGGCCTTCGCAGCAGAAGTTTACAACAGCGATGGTACATCTTTATCGATCGGCGGTCACGTTTCAGTTGGCGTGGGTGAGTATTTCGAAGAAGATGTAAAAGTTCACCAAGTGTCTCCGCGTATTAACGTTGCGGGTAAGAAAGACATTGGCAACGGTATTACTATCGACGCTAAAGGTGAATGGGCGCTTAACTACCTAAATGGTGGTGAACAGTCATTCAAAACTCGTCTAGGTTACATCGGTGCTACTCATGAGCAGTTTGGCCGTTTAGTAGCAGGTACTCAATGGTCACCTTACTACGATGTCGCTGGCGTTGCGGATCTACCAATCGCGTTTGCGAACGACTTTTTGTACGACAACCACGGCAACCTAGGCTCAGCTCGTGCTGATAAAATGCTTAGCTACCGTAAAGGGTTTGAATTTGGTGAAGGTTTTGCTTTCAACCTAGGTCTAGGTTGGCAAGGTGAGCAAACTTCAGATGCAACAACATACGAGCAACGTGGTCAAGTTGCATTGAGCGGTTCTGTAGCTGGCTTTGGTCTAGGCTACGTATACAGCGGTGGTGATGTTAAAAACGCGACTCTAGGTACTAAGAACGCTGAATCACACCTATTCTCTGTAAACTACGGTCAGTACGGTTCAGGTCTATACGCAGCAGTAGTATACGGTATGAACGAGTACTTTTACCAAATGCGTAAAGACACTTCTCAACTTGAAGCTCTTTTGGCATACGGCGTAAACGATTGGACATTCAGCGTTAACTACGAAGGCGTAGAAGACGAAGAAGACAATAAGACAGTTTCAAGCGAAACTGCGCTACAAGCAGAGTACGCTGTAACTCCTGCTTTCGTAACGTTTGCAGCTTACCAGTTTGATCTAGGTAACGACTACAACAATGAAGAGAACGACTACTGGACTCTAGGTGCTCGTTACTACTTCTAATAAATAGGCCAGTTTCTACTGCCTAAACACATTTATTGTGTTAACGCCTACTCGTTGTGAGTAGGCGTTTTTCTTTCTGCTATCCTTTGGCTATAAGAGACGCTAGTCATTCTGTGCTTAGGTAACCCCACTCTTTGTTTAGAGAGTGCGTCTATAAAAATGCCCGCAAGTTGCGGGCATTTTTTGTTGTTAGAGATACAGTTCTATTAATACGCTTATTTTTTATCGAGTAAATCGAGGAAGAAGGCATACTCTAGCGCATCTTCTTTTAAGCGCTTAAATCGACCAGATGCGCCGCCGTGTCCGGCTTCCATATCGGTTTTGAACAACAAGACGTTATCGTCTGTCTTCATTTCACGAAGTTTGGCGACCCACTTCATTGGTTCAAAGTACTGTACTTGAGAGTCGTGCAAGCCAGTCGTTACCAACATGTTCGGGTAGTTTTGCGCCTTGATGTTGTCGTAAGGCGAGTAACTCAACATATAGTCATAGTATGTTTTGTTATTTGGGTTACCCCATTCATCATACTCATTGGTGGTCAATGGAATTGATTCATCGAGCATAGTGGTTACCACGTCCACAAACGGAACATGTGCACCGATGCCGCGGTACAGTTCTGGTGCTTGGTTGATGATAGCCCCCATTAAGAGACCTCCTGCAGAGCCACCAACAGCGAAGACTTTATCTTTAGCGCCATAGCCTTGTTCAACCAAACCTTTAGTGACATCAATAAAGTCGTTGAATGTGTTTTGCTTGGTTAGTTTTTTACCGTCTTCATACCAAGGGCGGCCAAGCATTTCAGATCCACGAATATGAGCAATGGCGTAAACAAAGCCGCGATCCAATAGACTCAAACGTGTCGAGCGGAAAGTTGGCTCAATGGTTGCGCCATAAGATCCATAACCATATTGGTAGAGTGGATTTGTACCATCTTTCTTAAATAAGTCTTTACGATACACCAAAGAAACGGGTACTTCTTTACCGTCACGGGCTGTGACCATGATGCGTTCTGATTGGTAATTGTTAGGATTAAAATCACCAAGTACAGGTGTTTGCTTCATGACTTCTGACCCGCCCGTTTTTAGATCGAAATCGTAGTAGGTTCCTGGAGTGGTTAAACTGCTGTAATAAATACGAACTTTCTCGTTATCCAGCTCTAGGTTACCTGTCAAATAGGCAGCAAACGCATCGTCATTAAATGTGAGGGGGAATTCTTTTCCTGTTGAAAGCTGACGTACAGTGACGCTTGCTAGGCCGTTAGAGCGCTGCTCATAGACGATGTGATCATCGAATAACTCGAAGTCGACAAGTTGAGTGTTGTTGTCTGCCGCAATCACATCTTGCCATTTAGAGCGGTCATGCATGTCATTTTGATGAACTTTCATCAAACGGAAGTTGACGGCTTGATAGTTAGTATAAATGTAGTACCAATCGCCTAGCTTAGAAATACTGTATTCAATGCCATCTTCACGAGGATAGAACGGTTTCGCCTTTGCTTTAGGGTTGTTCGCATCAATAATAGAGACCCCACTGGTTTCTGTACTCGAATGCCAGATATAAATATCTTCGCCATCTTTGCTTTTGCTTAGTGAGGTGTAATAGGCGCTGTCGGTTTCCTCAAAAATCAGCTCATCGCTGCTTTGTGGTGTGCCCAATACATGACGATAAACTTGGTAGCCCAATAAGGTCTGTGGATCTTTTTTGATGTAGTAAAAGGCGTTGTTATCGTTCTGCCATGCGACAGCGCTTGAGGCCCCTTCGATTTCATCTTGTAGGTAATTGCCTGTTGTCAGGTCTTTGATCTTAAGGGTGTACACGCGGCGGCTTAATGTATCTTCGCCATACGCCAATAAGTTTTCATTCGGACTAACGTATAGGCCGCCGATACTGAAAAATTCATGTTCTTTTGCTAGTTCATTGACATCTAAAATGATTTGTTTGTCTTTGCCTGCAAAGTCTTTAGCTCGCAAATGGACTTCGTACTCGTTATCTCCGGTCACTTCACTGGAGTAGAAGTAGTTGCCTTTACGAACCGGTACTGAGTTGTCGTCTTTTGCGATGCGCCCTTTAATTTCTTCAAATAGCGTATCTTGAAGTGTTTCAGTGTGCTTTAGAACGGTTTCTGCGTACTGATTTTCTGTCTCTAGGTGCTGTAAAATTTCAGGGTCTTTACGTTCGTCGTCACGCATCCAGTAGTAGTTATCAACGCGGGTATCGCCATGAATAGTCATCGCGTGAGGGACTTTTTTCGCAACTGGAGCTTGAGTTTGTTGAGCAACGATCTGTGTTTGGGAGTATTGAGTCATGCTGGGGATTCCTTGATTGCTGCATCCGGCGACAAGCGCGACCGAGACGGCCAACGTAGTTAAAGTGAAACGCATCTGATTTTATCCTTATTGTACACCCAAGTGGCCTCATCCTGAGGGCTGGGCTTTCATTTTGTTAGTGGTTTTCAGTTGTCCATTCTTTGTTATGGGGTATACCGAAAAAGTGAGAATCCTCAATATTTCCGAGTTGGATACTCAATTTGAAGGGCGCTGAAAACACATTGTGTAAGCAGCTGTTATTTTTAACAAATATCAATTCGAAAGTTAAATCATTCTCATCGGGGAATCGATATAGTGTGATATGAAAAAAGGGACACACTTGTTGAGTGTGTCCCTTTTGGATTTTGAAAGTAAGCTGATAATGATCAGATAACTTGCGGTACTTCGTTTGAGTGATTGTGTGCTCGATTCACCCACATTAACCCAAGCATTGCAATTACCGACATTGCCATCATCAAAATGCCCAAAGGCATCTGGTTATGCGCTGGAAATAGTGACGCGAGCAAAGTTGCGACACCTGCCCCCAAGTTTTGCATGCCACCTAATGTCGCGCCTGCTGTTCCTGCATGGTATGGGAATGGCGCAATCGCTCCAGTTGTTGCTGCTGGGAAGAGAATACCCGCACCCAAAAAGTACACGGTTGCGCCTCCAACTAGCGTTAACGCCGTGGTCAAACCAAACAAGCCTGGGATGAGCACAATAGCAGAGCCCACAAAAATAGAGACCAAGCCTACGTTTAAAGCACGACGCTCAGAGCGACGTCTTGCGATGTAGCTAGATAAGCCCGCACCCACCAAGTAACCTGGGATCGGCAATATAAACAGCAAACTTACCGTTGTTGCAGGTAATTCTAATACCCCACCTAACAACACCCCAGCCGCCGCTTCGAATACACCCACACCAGCGAATGTTGCAACCAGGCAAATCAAAAAGCCTTGAAAGCGACGGTCAGACAAAACGTGTTTGTAGCTTTTGGCTACTGGTTCGAATTTGCGTTTCTCTTTTGGTAGCGTCTCCATCATGCTTGTCATCATGGTGATCACAACCGCGATAGCAAATAGCGCTAAGAACAAGTAGCTCGACCGCCATCCGAAAGCTTCTGTTAGGTAGCCGCCTAATACTGGTGCCATTAATGGTGAGAAAATCACACACATGCTAATTAAACTGTTTGCTCTGTGTAGATCAGAGCCTTCAAAGCAATCGCGAGTCAGAGTGCGTGACATCGCACCGCCGCAGCCAATACCTAAGCCTTGGATAAAGCTACCAATCAAGAACCATTCAAATTGATGTGCAAATAATGCTACCAGTGTACCCGCGATGTAGATAAGCAGCCCGACGATGATGATCGGTTTGCGTCCCAAGCGGTCCGATAGTGTGCCATACGCAAATTGCGACAAGCCATATGGGATTAGGTAACAAGCCATCACAGCTTGAAGTGATGACGCAGATACCAAAAACTCGCCCGCCATATGACCGATTGAAGGCACGTACATTGTCTGGGTCATTTGACCCACGGCAGTCAATATAGCGATTAAAAAGGTAAGTTTCGCTAATGGAAACGAAGCAGACATTTGCGTATCTCTCCAAAAAATTTAAGACGTAAAAACCCTTAGCGCTCTTTTACAGAGTGCCAACTGACTTCTTGTGTTGCGGGGTATTTGCGCGAGATAATAGTGCTTGCTTGTATAATTAGCAATCAAAAAGTGTGAAGTTGAGCAAGATAAAAATCTATGATTTCAATTAGAAAAAGTAATCCGATTTTGTTTTCAAAAAGCGGTGCATTTCTTTGTCTAATTACGTTAAATCTTTTACTTTTCGTGAATAGAATGAGCCTTATAGGTAACTGGTTTTAATGGTTAAAGTGCAAAAATAAAGCGTCTGACCGGTTGATCTGAGTTCAAGATGAAACGAGTGAATAAAAGGTAGAGGAAGGCATCAGAAAGAAAAGGGAGCCGAAGCTCCCTTAGAAATGATTATGTCTATTCGCGCTCAGATGCGTATGCGTAAAGCATTTCTAGTGCGATGGTTGCTCCCGCTAGTGCGGTAACATCACTGTGGTCGTATGGAGGCGATACTTCGACAACATCCATACCCACGATATTCATGCCGGCTAAACCACGAATAATTTTCAGCGCTTTGTCTGAGTTCAAGCCACCACAAACTGGTGTACCAGTTCCCGGTGCGAAGGCCGGGTCTAAGCAGTCGATGTCAAAAGTGACATATACTGGCTTGTCTGCGACGGTGCGACGAATTTCTTCTAGGATCTCGTTCACCGACATGTCATTCGCTTGCATCGCATTAATCACATTGAAGCCGTGATCTTGCTGTTTGTACTCCGTACGAATGCCTATTTGTATTGAGTTCTTCGCTGAGATCAAACCTTCTTTCGGCGCATGGTAGAACATCGTACCGTGGTCGTATGAACTGCCATTTGCATAGGTGTCCGTATGAGCATCAAAGTGAATCAAAGCCATTTGGCCATGATGCTTCGCATAGGCACGCAGGATAGGTAGCGTAATGAAGTGGTCACCGCCCAATCCCAACATGGTTTTACCACTTTTTAGAATTTCACTGGTTGCCGCTTCAAGGCGGTAAGTAAAATCTTCCGCATCACCGCAATCGAACACGAGATCACCTGCGTCGATCACTTTCAGTTTATCCAATACGTTGAAGCTCCACGGGAACTTCTTACCTTCCCATGCCAAGTTGACTGAGGCACGGCGAATTGCATCTGGACCCATACGCGCACCTGGACGCCCAGATGTTGCCATGTCCAGAGGGACTCCCAACACCACAACGTCTGCGTCTGCCGATACCGGGTTACGAATGTACGGCAGACGTAAAAACGACATAGAGTTGGAGTAAAGCGAATAATCAGTTTTAGTAAACAAATCATTCATATCAGAAGTCCTCTAAATAGGTGTATCCTGCTAGACCTTGTTCTAGTTCTGCTAGGATTTGTGCTTGTTCATTGGCTTCAACTCGATGTGAAACCAATTGTTTATAATTGTCACGAATCGCATCCACGTCGATATGAACGTAGCGCATCATGTCTTCTACACTATCACCTTCGTTGATGTAACTGATCTCAAATTGACCGTGTTCATCAACATTGACTACAGCACTGTGGGTATCACCAAATAGGTTGTGCATGTCACCAAGGATTTCTTGGTATGCGCCTACTAGGAAAAAGCCCATTAAGTACGGTTTGTCTTTGCTCCAAGCTGGTACAGGTAGCGTGCTCTCGATGCCTTGACCATCAACGTAGTGATCGATCGCGCCATCAGAGTCACATGTGATGTCCAACATCACTGCACGACGCTCTTCCGCCTCGCCCAGACCAGAAAGTGGCAGAACAGGGAACACCTGATCAATACCCCAAGCATCTGGTAGAGATTGGAAGAGAGAGAAGTTCACGAAGAACTTATCCGCAAGACGTTCGCTCAACTCGTCCAGAATCGGACGGTGGAAGCGATTCTTAGTGCTCATCTTGCGGCTTAATTCGAAGTAAATGCGCAGTGACAATTGTTCTGCCCACGCACGTTGTTCCAAGTTAAGCACGCCTGTAGCAAATTGAGAGTGCACTTCTGCCAAATCACTTTGGGTATCATTGTAAATCTCAATTAACGCACGAGCGTCTGTACCATCTTGTAAGTTTTCCCAGTTTCGCCACATGTTTTGTAGCAAAAGCGGAGCGTCATCATCAAGCTCATGTACTTCTTCCGGTAGGTACGATTCGGTACCAATTACGTTAGAAATCAATACAGCGTGGTGCGCTGTTAGCGAGCGACCCGATTCCGAAATGATCACTGGCATTGGTTGTTCGTATTGCAGACACACATCGCCCACTGTGTTGACGATATTACGTGCGTATTCTGCAAGGCCGTAGTTCATCGAATTCGATGATTGGCTGCGTGTGCCGTCATAATCCACTGCCAAGCCGCCGCCCACATCGAAGTACTCGATGTTTGCACCGAGTGCGCGTAGTTCGCAGTAGAAACGTGCAGACTCGTTCACACCATTGCGTACATCACGGATGTTTGCCATCTGTGAACCAAGGTGGAAGTGAACCAGTTGCATCGCGTCTAGATTGCCTTCGCGTTTAAGACGTTCAATAACGCTAAGCACTTGCGATGCTGATAAACCAAACTTCGATTTTTCACCGCCACTTGCTTGCCATTTCCCTGCGCCTTGAGAGGCGAGGCGAATGCGTAAACCAAGGCGCGGCTTTACGCCCAAACTTTTCGCTTCTTCTAGTACCAGATCCAGCTCAGAAAGCTTCTCTAGTACGATGAATACCTTGTGACCCAGCTTTTCACCGATCAGTGCAAGACGCACATACTCACGGTCTTTGTAGCCATTACACACGATCACGGAGCTACCTTGTTGAGCCAATGCAAGTACCGCCAACAATTCTGGCTTGCTACCCGCTTCAAGACCAAGCTGCTTGGTTTCTAGTTGAGCTTGGCTCGCTAGAATTTCATCCACCACTTCACGTTGTTGGTTTACTTTAATTGGGTACACCAACAAGTATTTGTTTGGATATTGGTATTCTTCAATTGCTTGGTTGAATGCGTGGCAAATACCATGCACACGTTGGTGCACGATTTGCGGGAAGCGTACTAATACAGGCAGATTTAACTGCTGCGCTTCTAGCTCATTTACAATAGCGCTGAAAGGGATTTGATGTGCACGATCACTACGTGGTGATACATATACTTCGCCTTGGTCATCAATGCCGTAGAAACCTTGGCTCCAGTAGTGAACGTTGTAGTCCGCGCGGATGCGGTCTAATTTAGTTGCTTTTTCCAACTCGATTCTCACAAAAATGTACTTAACTTCTTAATTAATTAGAAGGAAAAGTACAAAAAAGCAAATCATGAGGCATTTACCTCATACCCTGACACGAACTCCGTGTGCGCGCATTAACGGATAAAAGGGCCCTTGAGTCTAATGATTAAAATCTATCATCTCGATTATGATTTGTTGTCGTCGCTACGTGTGAATATTTGTTTACCGAAGCGTCCATTCTGCTGTTATAGTTGGTCTGACCAGTAAGGGTTCGGTCATGAAGCATCTCACTAAAATAAGGACATATTTTGCAGCTGCACAGAGTTCAGGGGTACATTCAGACCATGTATCTCGCCGAATATCCCGATAAATTATTGTTGCTTGATGGTGCCAGTCGAGCAGACATCCCTCATCTTAAAGACTTTATTGAACATCAACTCCATCGTCCTTTTTCTGACCTAAAGTTGGTTGTTGTGACCCACATGCATCCAGACCATGCTGGTGGTGCGCACAAACTACGTGATTTAACAGGATGTAAGCTATTGGCCGCAAAGCGAGAGAGCCAGTGGTATAGCGGTGTAGACGGTTGGCTAATGCATTTGACCGATTTGATGTTAGCACGCTGGATGGCGAATCGGATGCGTAAACCAAAGCAAAACCTGTGGTATTCCCGCAAGCTAAAGCCAGATATTGAACTTATTGATGGACAGTTTATTCCTGGATTTGATGATTGGCAGGTGCTAGAAACGCTAGGGCATACCGACCGAGATCTGTCGGTTTATCATTCTGAACAAGATGTGTTGTATGTGGCGGATTTAATGGTGCAGGTGAAAAAGCATCTGATTGCGCCGTTTCCTATATTTCATCCGAATCAATATCGGCAATCATTAAAGCGTGTGTTTGAGATGAATCCGCAATGTTTGCTTTTGGCACATGGGGGAGAGGTGACTTTGGATGAAAAAGCGTATCAGCACATTTTGAATACAGCGCCGACTAAACCAATGACGCACTGGCGAGTGACAAAAGTTAAAGCGAAGGGATTGTTGTTTGCGTTATTTCGTAGGAAGTAGGCGAAGATAAAGCCAGACGAGTGATGCTCAACAAAAACGTTCGATCACTCATCTGAAGCTACGGGGTTAAGATGCCAATAAGTGAGATTGGCTAGGATCAACGAGCACCTTGTCTGCCATGCCCTGACGACCTAACAACATCATGTAAGTCATTTTTTCACGGTTAGTCAACGTAATGTCGATTGGCCATTGTTGGTCGCCCATACGCAGCATCGTCGTGATCACGCAGCGGTGCTCAAAAGTACCGTTAGAAGATTTAACCTTACGGTTTGCTTTTAGTTTCGCTGTGCAGCGAACCACTTGTTCTAAATGGTATACATCTGGGTGCAAATCGAATGCAACATAAGACTGACCATCTTTTTCAAAGCAATCAATATTGTCTACATGTAATGAAGAGGTTTGAGCGCCTGTATCAATACGCGCTTCAAGGTGAGTAATCCCTAACTCTGGCAAGCAAATAGCTTCGGCATTCCCAATGATCATTTTCTGATTCATAGTGTCATCCTAGCGACGAGTAACAAGAGAGCCGGTTTTTGGCTCTCTTGTGCGTTAAACAAAAATCAACCTTTACCGCGAGTACGGTTTGAATTTGGCTTAGCGTTTTTCTCGATAAAATCGAAGATCATACCTGCAATGTTTTTACCCGTTGCTAGTTCGATGCCTTCTAGACCAGGAGAAGAGTTCACTTCCATTACCACTGGGCCATTTTTAGATTGAAGGATATCCACACCACAAAGGTTCAAGCCCATCACTTTCGCTGCATTTACAGCGGTCGCACGCTCTTCTTTGCTCAAACGCACGAGTTGTGCAGAGCCGCCACGGTGAAGGTTAGAACGGAACTCGCCTTCTTTTGCTTGGCGCTTCATTGCGGCGATTACTTTATTTCCGACAACAAAACAACGGATGTCCGCGCCTTTTGCTTCTTCGATAAATTCTTGCACCATGATGTTAGCTTTCAAACCCATGAAAGCTTCAATCACGCTTTCTGCCGCTTTATTTGTTTCAGCAAGTACAACACCAATGCCTTGAGTGCCTTCTAGCAATTTAATCACTAGAGGTGCGCCACCAACGTTTTTGATCACGTCCTGAATATTGTCAGGATGGTGAGCAAAGCCAGTGCGTGGCAAACCGATGCCTTTACGTGATAGCAGTTGTAATGAGCGCAACTTGTCACGAGAGCGGCTGATCGCGACAGATTCGTTGACACAAAATGTACCCATCATTTCAAACTGACGTACAACAGCAGTGCCGTAAAACGTAATAGATGCCCCAATACGCGGAATAACAGCATCGTATTGCGGTAATTCTTCACCCTTGTAGCGGATCTTAGGGTTGTTGCTCGTAATGTCCATATAACAGTGAAGCGTGTCGATCACATCGATTTGATGCCCACGTTCTTCACCCGCCTGTTTTAGGCGCATGGTTGAATATAAATTCTCATTACGAGAGAGAATAGCAATACGCATGGCAATTCCTTAGTAAGTCAGTACCAAATTAAAATATAAGTATAGAGCATAGAATGCAGTAGGCAGGTGATCATGTTATGACATAACCTACTTACTTCAACGATTTAGAATTGTGGTTGAACAACCACGTCGTCAGAGGTGCGCACCTTAGGGCGTTTTTTTGTGAGATGAAAACGAAAAAGCATCGTCGACACGACAAAAATATTTTATCGAACGCTCACGCCTTGCGGTATGAGACTGTCAAGGGTGAGATAAATAAAATTGAGCAAAAATTTCATCGCTTTGTCACGAATTATCGCTTAAAAAAGCGGCCAATTTGACCGCTGTTTTTAGCTGTTTTGATAGTGACTTAAAAAAAGTTCCGCCGTTTGGGTAGCTAACAGCCTAGATTCTTCATTCGACAAAGAGGGGCGAATTCCCATTAACTGCGGCCAGAATGCACTGCCTTTAAGTAAGTTGTGCAATTGAGTGCTCGCTATATGTACATCATCAATTTGCAAAGCGCCAATGTTCGATTTCTCAGTAAGCCAGCGGTACAGGGCGGTTTCCTGTTTCGACATTTGTTCTGCTTGTTCTTTGAGATCTTCCGGCTTAAATAAGAAGTGCCCGAATGCCACTTTTGCCAGCTCAATATAGTTTGGTTCCGTCACCACAATGATCTCGCTGTAGAGTAATTCAATCAATTGATCTTTTAGCGGGAGTGTTGGTAAACGTTCAATGTCGCTATCCATCATTGAAGAACGCCATAGTTCGGTTAGTAACTCTGTCACGATCGCTTCTTTAGAAGGGAAATGGTTGTAGACCGTGCGCTTAGAGACTTGCGCGATTGAAGAGAGCTTATCCATGCTGGTGTTTTGCACCCCAAACTCTTGGAACGCTTGCTTTGCTGCGCACAGGATGGCTTCTCTTTTGGTTTCGCTACGACTTTTTCTTTTTACATTCATAAGCTTGCTAAGTTAAGAAGATCATTTCTTGATCTATTTTACACTAAGTAGTTTACTTTTGATAATTAGAATGTAAACTGCACCGTGTAGTTTACTTTTGTTCGGGTTAACTTTTTATGAAAAAAACTTTGCTAGCCACAGTAGGAGCGTTCACGATGGGTACATCCATGATTTCTTGTTCTAATGTTGATACTGAAAAAGCGCCAACATACCCGGACAAATTTGCAAATACAGAGTTGGAATACAAAAGCGGTTTGGGCGACATGTTCGAAATCATGAAAGCGTATTTTACGACTGAGCGCCTTAACCCAACACCAACGATTGAAATTCCAGTGCATGCGATCACAGCGCGGCAACTGTTAGAAGAGCAAGATGACGTCATCTATCGTCTGGGTCACTCAAGCGTATTAATGAAGCTCGACGGAAAACTGGTGATGACCGACCCTGTATTCAGTGATCGCGCGTCTCCTGTACAATGGGCAGGGCCAAAACGCTTTCACCAAACCCCCATCACGATAGAAGATTTGCCAACTATCGATGTGGTGGTGATCAGTCATGACCATTACGATCACCTAGATAAAGCTTCTATCAAAGTGCTAGGCGACAAGGTGGGCACTTTCTTGGTGCCGTTAAAAGTTGGCCAATTGCTGGTGAATTGGGGTGTACCCAAAGAAAAAGTGATCGAACTAGACTGGTGGGAGTCACACTCTGTTGACGGCATTGAATATACACTAACTCCGACTCAGCATTTCTCTGGTCGAGGTTTGACAGACCGCGATACGACGCTGTGGGGCAGTTGGGTTATCAATGCACAACAACACAAAGTGTTCTTCAGTGGTGACTCTGGTTACTTCAATGGCTTTAAAGAGATTGGCGAAAAGTACGGTCCATTTGACTTCACCATGATTGAAACAGGTGCGTACAATGAACTCTGGTCAGACATTCACATGTTCCCAGAGCAAAGCGTTCAAGCACACATCGATGTGCAGGGCAAAGTTATGATGCCGATCCATAACAGCACGTTTGATTTATCGATGCACGATTGGAATGAACCGATGCAACGCGCGTTAGACATCAGTGAAGAGCGCGGTGTAACGTTAGTTAGCCCTGAGATCGGTCAACGCTTGGCGATTGCGGAGCCTCAGCCTGCTCAGGCATGGTGGCAATAATTGCTGAACTAAACAGCCAAACACCAGAATAGTTAAGTCACTTATCAGTAGTTACTATTAGTAGTTACGTGGTCAGGGATAAGGATAAAGGTGCGATGAAAGCAAAGTGGACGTTGTTACTTACATTAAGCATTCTGCCGACCTTTGCACTAGCAGGGGTAGAGCAAGATATCTCGACGTTGATAAAACGATTTGAGCAATCCTCTTGCACCTTTATCCGCAACGGCAAGGCGTACACTAATCAAGAAGCGGCAGAACACATGCGCAATAAATGGGATTACGCCAAAGATGACGTTGATTCCGTGGATGTGTTTATAAAAGAGGTCGCGTCAAAGAGCTGGTTATCTGGCAAACCATATTGGGTGGATTGCCAAGAGGAACGCATTACCAGCGAAGAGTGGCTAACATCATTGATGCGCGCCACCGATCACATCCAATAACACTTCTTTGATGGTCTGATAGCGCAGAGGTAGAGCACGACTGCGCTTACGAACTAGAAATAGCTCTTCACATACAGTGTTTTTCAATTGAGCAATGTGTAACGTGTCTTTTAGCGGAAAATTGTCGACCGCACTTTGAGGCAGCACGGTGAAGCCAAGTCCTTTGCTGACAGGTAGCAAAATTTGGCTCAATTGATTTACGTAGCCGGATAATGGTAAATCGCTCATCTTAATTTCTTGGAGCTGTGGTTCTTCACACTGGTCAAAAAACAGCGTCATGTAATGCTCTGCATCAGGGTGGCTAATGACACCACAGTCATGCAAGAGTTGTGGCGTTATCTGCTTATTTTGATAATGCTTTGGCAGAACCAAGCACAACCTCTCTTTACCAATTCGCTCACTGTGAAACAGACCTTTGTTGGGAACATCAGTCACGATACCAATATCGATGTGCCCTTGCGTTATGGCGTTGAGAATAGATTGATTTGGCGCGGCTTCTAAATGTAACGATAAGCTCGGGTGCTGTTTTTGCTTCTCCAAAATGGGCCCATACAACATTAACGCCATTGCACCAGAACAAGCCAGTTTACAGTGGCCTGAAAACGCATCATCAAAACTGAGCTCTTCGAGCAGCTTCTTCTCTCTATCTTCTAACTCGAGCGCATATGCGTAGACAATCCTGCCTTGCTCGGTTAATTCGAAGCTCTTGTTTTCGCGCTTGATCAAGGCATGCTGACAACTTTGCTCTAATTTTTTGATGTGTTGGCTGACGCCAGGCTGAGTCATAAAAAGTTTTTCTGCCGTTTGCGTAAAATGACCGACTTCAATCAATGTCTTAAATGTATGTAACCAAACAGGATTAAGCATAGTGTGTGATTTTCTGAGAGCTTTGTTGGGAGACGTAAAGAAAATGATAGCACGGTGTTTTATGAAAACAGAGAAGACTTAAACGATAAAGATGAATCGTTATCAATACATTACAGACAAAATAAAACCCCGCCTGGTTTCCCAGACGGGGCTTATTCTTTTTCGCAGCAATCCAGCTACTAATAGGTGCTCCCTGCATCTATCCTTGATTGTGGCTAAGTCCTTTAACCGAGTTCCTTGTTCATCGCCTTCCTAGCGGTGTCCATTCTTGCCTATCATCCTGACGGGCGAACTCTATCCTAGAGCTTAACTACATCCTTGCTGACAACTCATCCTAAGCTATCAAATCTTCATCCTGAAGATACCCAATCCTTTAGGCTTTTTTCCTGTTCCCGCCAACATCCTGTCGACAAATTGAGTATTGATGTTTTGCTGATTTGACTCAATTAACTTTTCTAAATTATTTTTACTTATTATTTTAAGTGAATTTAAATATTACTTTTAAATCATATATTTAATGTTTTTTCTGGCATTGCTCTTAGAGGTGATTAATCTATTTGCTTACAACTCTTGTAAGAGATCTCGCACAAGTTTGGTAGTGAATGTATTAATGAGCGCTTTTTGTTCCGAGTTCTGTGGATTGAACTGGATCACAATGCGTTAAAAGGGAGACGATAAAGATGAAAGTGAATT
Source organism: Vibrio sp. YT-18 (assembly GCF_033337345.1). Taxonomy (NCBI): domain Bacteria; kingdom Pseudomonadati; phylum Pseudomonadota; class Gammaproteobacteria; order Vibrionales; family Vibrionaceae; genus Vibrio; species Vibrio sp. YT-18. The sequence continues at coordinate 36,344 of NZ_JAWOQO010000008.1, forward strand.
GATCTTGAGTAGAGATTTGTTTGAAAAGAAATAAAAAATCTTGCGGTTTTTATAAACAGTATGGTAAATCTGAAATGCCCACCTTGTTAATCCTTATTAAGATTCAATGACAGTATAAGTAGGGAACTTGATTGCCATTTTTCTGTCATATCTGGTGAGTAAGTTAACTGTGTCAGATAGATAATATGCCGTTTGCCAGTAAAAACAGGCTGCAAGAAATCGGTAATTATCATTATGTTGTGAAATTGGTCACGGTTAAATGATTGATTCCCTTATAGATTGAAGGGGATACGACCTTAGACAATAAGCTCCATGAGGAGCGTTACTTATATAAGATGAGGGACTTTACTATGAAAAAGACTAGAAGAGCTCAGCTACATCGTGTGCGTATTCAATACTGGAAAGACACGAAAGACGCCCCAGCTAAAAAATCATAGTTAATTATACCTAAAGGCACGAGCTGGCTGTGGAACGCAGTTTCCCGTTGATTGCCAGCTCAAAAACGCCAAAATCACTCCGCGCAACTTCCCAAGCACCCTATTTTTAATATCGCATTCTTCCAAAAATAAAAAAGCCAGTCTTAAGACCAGCTTTCTCTACCATTTATTGAGCTCTGCGTATTACAGGTTGCCCTTTAGTTACAGGTAGTTGGCGTCAACTAGTTCGCCCGCTTGCGCGCTTTTCACTTCTGGGCGTGCTTCTAACCATTTGATAACTTGCGCTTTCTGTTCTTCAGTCGCACTGCCGTAACGGTTAGTAGAACATAGGAAGCCTTCAAACAGTTCTAGACCACCGCCACCGAAGCAAAGACCAAGCTCGTCAATGTAGTCGATAAAGTCATCAACGAATGCATCGTAACGGTCGAAGTCGTTAATGTCTGTTTCACAGCTGATCTCGAAACCTAGGATTGCGAACTCACCTAAGAACAGCTTTTTACGGATACGACGGCTCTTGTTATCGATCTTGTCTAATTTCATGATTATCTCTCGTAGATGATTTGATTTCGTACACCTTATACCTTCTATCATACTTTAGCCCAAGTAAAATCAGAATGAAGCGATACAGTTGGTGATTATGTGACCAGAATTTAATTGCTTCGTTAGCTGTGTTGGTTGGTTTGCAGTATTGTTGAAACACAAGTTTCATATGTTTTAAGCACTTTTGTCATTTTTCTTATCCAAACTTCTTGCCGTTCAACTAATCACTTATTTATTAATTAAACTATAAGATCGGGAAAGTAAAAATGAGCAAGGAAACCTTTGACGCGACGCGTTATAACCAAAGTGAAAACAAACCATTTGAAGAAGTATTAGAAGCGAGCCTATCTCGACGCAGCATTCTGAAAGGTGGTTTAGGTATCAGTGCGATGACAGCGTTTGGTGCTTTCGGATTGGCTGGTTGTAACTCGTCTGACTCAGGGAGTACAGTAAGCAGTGGTTCGGGCGCATCTAAAGCCGTTCTTAACTTTGAATCTATCCCTGGCTCACTCACTGACGCAGTTTCAATTCCACAAGGCTACACCGCACAAGTACTAGTACCTTGGGGAACACCACTTAATGCACAAGGCAGCGCATGGCAAAATGATGGTACCAACACCAGTACCGATCAGTTAAATGCGCTAGGCATGCACCATGACGGCATGCATTTTTTCCCATTGAACGATAGCACTACAGATGGCTTGCTATGTATTAACCACGAGTACATCGACACATCAGCACTGCATCCAAACGGTCCGACGGTTGAAAATGGCGTACGTACCATTGTAGATGAAGTGCGCAAAGAGATTTACGCGCACGGTGTATCAGTGGTTCGCATTCAACTGGAAGACAACATGTGGAAGTTGGTTGATACTGACCCACTAAACCGTCGTTATACTGGTGCGACAGTCATGGATTTGTCTGGCCCGGTAGCCCACACATCTTTAACTGTCACTCGTTTCTCACCAGATGGCAGCCAAGCGCGTGGTACGTTAAACAACTGTGGCAACGGCTACACGCCGTGGGGCACTTACTTAACGTGTGAAGAGAACTGGCCTGGTTACTTTGTTAACGCCGGGACTCGTACAGAAGAGCAAGATCGCATTGGTGTTGATGACCAAAGCACACGCTACTTGTGGGAGACATTAGCAGGTAATGCAGAAGAGCGTCTTGATGAGTTCTCTCGCTTTAATGTGGCTCCAACAGGAGCAAGTGCGATGGATGATTACCGTAATGAAGCCAATGGTCACGGTTACATTGTCGAGATTGACCCTTACACGCAAAACTCACGTGCGAAGAAACGTACTGCGCTAGGTCGTTTCCGTCACGAGGGCTGTACTTTCGGTAAGCTTGAAGAAGGCAAACCAGTGGTATTTTATTCTGGTCACGATTCTCGCTTTGAATACCTATACAAATTTGAATCTGCGGCAGCGTGGGATCCAGCAGATGCTAACCCTGATAACCGCTTGGCGATGGGTGACAAGTACATGGACGAAGGCACACTGTATGTGGCGCGCTTCAATGAAGACAGCACAGGTACTTGGTTACCATTAACGCTTGATAGCGTAACAACCGCTGGTGGTACGTTAGCGGATCACTTTGATTCACTGGCTGAAATTATCATCAATACTGCGGGTGCGGCGGATTTAGTTGGGGCAACACCAATGGATCGACCAGAGTGGTGTACGGTTGATCCATTCACGGGTTCAGTATATTTAACATTGACGAACAATACGCGCCGTACAGATGAAACCAATCCTGCGAATCCACGTTTGAATAATAAGTTTGGTCATGTTATCCGTTGGGATGAAGGTGCTTCAGCAACTGACTTTACTTGGGATATCTTTGTGTTTGGTTCGCCAGCAAATGGTGATGCAGATACCAACCGTTCTGGCTTGAATGAGTTAAACCAGTTTGCGAGCCCAGACGGATTAGCGTTTGATGGCCGTGGTATTTTGTGGATTCAGACTGATAACGGCGCAGATGAAGTCACGTCTTACACCAATGATCAAATGTTGGCTGTTGTTCCATCTAAGCTAACAGATGAGAATGGTGATCAAGCTGTGATTGGTGCGGATAATCAAGCTGAATTGAAACGCTTCTTTGTCGGACCAAATGGTTGTGAAGTAACAGGCTTTACCATCAGCCCTGATTACAAATCATTGTTTGTGAATATTCAGCACCCAGGCAACTGGCCATACAGTGAAGATGCAGCCGAAGAAACGCCTGCTGGTGTTTCTGTGCGCCCACGAGCGGCGACAGTGGTTATTCGCCGTGAAGACGGTGGAGAGATTGCAGTTTAATCTCTAAATGAATAAACACCTTAAAATTCAAGCCCTGCAATTGCAGGGCTTGATGGTTTAGGCGAATGCCTAGTTGCACTTTGTACCTAGACAACAGGCTTAGCTTTTCAATGAACCGCCTGAAGTACGAATCACGTCTTGATACCAGAAAAAGCTTTTCTTACGTTTACGTTCTAGCGTTCCTTGCCCATCATCATAACGATCGACATAGATAAAGCCGTAACGTTTGCTCATCTCAGCGGTTGAGTTCGCGACCAAATCGATTGGCCCCCAGCTGGTAAAGCCCATCAACTCAACGCCATCCAGAATCGCTTCGTGTGCTTGCACAAGGTGGTCGTTCAAGTAAGCGATGCGGTAATCATCTTGAATCTCACCGTTTTCATCGATTTCATCACGTGCACCTAAGCCGTTTTCTACGACAAACAGTGGTTTTTGGTAGCGATCGTGAAGGAAGTTCAGCAGAATGCGCAGGCCTTTTGGATCGATCAACCAGCCCCATTGGCTCTTCTCAAGATATGGGTTTGGTACGCTATCGACGATGTTACCCACTTCTTTCTGTTTCGGATCCGCGCTAGCACAGCCACTTGCGTAGTAGCTGAATGAGATGAAGTCGACACTCGCAGACGCAATTTCTTCTAAGTCGCCTGCTTCCATCTGAATTTCAATGCCGTTTTCGCGGAAGTAACGCTTCATGTAGCCAGGGTACTGACCACGTGTTTGCACATCACCGAAGAACAACCACTTGTTGTTTTCATGCATTGCAGCAAGCACGTCATCAGGGTTACAGGTATATGGGTAGTTGATTGCGCCAAGCAGCATGTTACCAATCTTGCCGTTTGGTACGATTTGCTGACACAGTTTTACCGCTTTTGCGTTGGCGACTAGTTGGTGGTGAATCGCTTGGTAAATCTCTTGTTCACTGGCGTCTTCTTGCAAACCAACACCAGTAAATGGTGCGTGCAGTGACATGTTGATTTCGTTGAACGTTAACCACAGCTTCACTTTGTCTTTGTAGCGTTCCAGCACAGTGCGAGCATAACGTTCGAAGAAATCGATGACGCGACGATCGCCCCAACCACCGTAGTTCTCGACCAGTGCGTAAGGCATTTCGTAGTGAGATAATGTCACGAAAGGTTGGATGTTATGCTCGGCAAGTTCGTCAAAAATTTTATCGTAGAACGCCAAACCTTCTTCATTAGGTTCTAGCTCGTCACCGTTCGGGAAGATGCGGCTCCATGCTAAAGATAGGCGCAGACAGTTAAAGCCCATCTCCTTGAATAGCGCGATGTCTTCTGGGTAGCGATTGTAGAAGTCGATCGCCACATCTTTGATACCCGGTGTACGTTCTTCACGGGTTTGATGCGGACTCAAAATACCGTTTGGCAGCATGTCTGATGTCGATAACCCTTTACCCCCAAGGTTGTACGCCCCTTCTACTTGGTTTGCAGCAATGGCACCACCCCAAAGAAAATGTTCAGGAAACTTAATCATGTTTCTCACTCTTTATATTTAGGAAATGTTTGTGGATTTATTGCTTGAGAATAGTGTAGGAGACACCTCGATACTTGTATCGAGATCGTATTTTTCTCAAACAGCGGGGATGCTTAGTTCTAATGATGATTTTGTAATCAATATCAACCTAGGCTGATTTGAACAATAGAGTGAAAGTCAGCCCATTTTGTTCATTCTTATGCACGGTAATTTGTCCGTTCATATCACGCATATTGTTGGCCGTAATCGCTAAACCCAGCCCCAATCCTTCACCAATTTTCTTTGAGGTTTGGAAGGGTTCGAACATGGATTCAAGCATCTCATTCGACACGCCACAGCCATTGTCACTGACGATCAGTTCGACCTGATTAACAGTTGGATTGACGATCAAGTTGAGCTGCGGGTTGGTGGTGTTGTTCATTGCGTCTAGCGCATTCGAGACAAGATTACCGAGTACCTGAAGCAGTCGTTGTTCTTCACCCATGACGTTAGGTAAGTCATGAGGAACTCGAACACGTACATCCACTTTGTCTAATTGGGTTTGATAAACGCGTAAGGTCTCTTCGAGTGCAGAGGTGAGAGAAATTGCCTGTAAGCTTTCTGGTTTGTTGTAGGCGAACGTCTTTAACTGACTGGTCATGCTTGCCATACGATCAATCAGCTTCTGTACCAAAACATTGTTGGCTTTCATCATCTCGGTTTCGCCACGTTCCGCTAGCAGCTCGTTTGTAGTGAGCAGGGTTCGCAAACCTGTTAGTGGCTGATTGAGCTCATGAGTGATCGCGCTCGACATGCGACCCAAAGCGGCCATTTTGCTCGATTCAATCAACTGGCTTTGTGCTTCTTTTAGCGCTTGAGTTCGCTCTTCTACTCGCTGTGCCAGTTCTTGGTTGACCTGTTGCAGTGACTGTTCGGCTTTTTTCCGCTTGCTGATGTCGATGATCGTTGCAAGGAAATACTGCTCGCCATGCCAAGGGAAACTGGTTAGCGAGAACAGGACAGGGAAGACGCTTCCGTCACTGCGTCTGGCAATGGTTTCGACCGTGCTGATCTCTGCGAGCTCTTTATGTTTAGGTAAGTCTTTCAGTAGCTTAAGTGTGGTGGAATTGGGATTGCCTGCATCGAATAACTCCCAAGCAAAAGCGTGTCGATTGACGCTTTCTGGTAAACAGAACAAACGCTTCGCCATTGGGTTGAGATCGAACAGTTGACCTTGTTCATCAATCAATAGCAAACCAACGTGGGTCTTATTGATCATCTGTTTCAAGCGGCGTTGGGACTCTTCCAACAGGGCTTGAATTCGTTGTTGGTTGATGTGCTTTTGGCGACGTTGTAGACCAATGATGACGAGTAATACAACCAATAAGAGCAACACAGCGACGCTCCAACCAATCACGTTGATGGTTTGTTGAATCGGCTTAGAAGGGGTGAGGTAGCTTACGTACCAATTCAAATCATCCAATTTAACGGTGTGCGCAAAATAGCGTTGCTGGTTGAGCGTCCACACACTGATATTGGTGTTGTCGTATAAGCGTTGCGTTTCTAACTGAACGGTGTTGCTCGGTTCGTTAAACCAGTCAGCGTTATAAAGCGCGCTACTCGATAGGAAAAAGCGTTGTTGACGATTCTGCAACGTGATGATGTCTTGGCTAGTAATGGTCTGTTCGGTCAACAAGCTAAGGTTGATTTGCACCACCACAATGCCAGCGATATCCAGACCATCGTAGATAGGGGCTGCAAGATAATACAATGGGCTCGAACCTTTGGTTTTGTTCACCAAGGAAACACCGCCGCCTTGGTTGTGAATTTGTTCCACAATGGCTTTTCGGTCAGACAGGCTAAAGCGCTCTTCGATTAAACTCGAGACCAATACTTCGCCAGAGTTAGACAGGATTAGCCAACCTTCCGTATTGGCGGCTTTATCTAGCTGAGTCAGTTGGGTTTGCAATGGCTCGTAATAAGTCAGATTCCCTTTCACAAACGCGATGGTTTCTGGGTTATTGGTTACGAGGTAAGGTAAGTGGTAGAAGCGTTTGAGTGCACGGCGAACTTCACCAATATAGTCGAGTAGTTTTTGTTGAGCTTCGGTTTGAGTTTGTACACTCAACCACTGACGGGCAACCTCTCTGCTGGCGCTATAGCAAGACAACATCAGCACTGCCGCAATTGCGACCACAAGCCATGTTTTGCCATTCCTTTTGCGCTGCATACCGACTCCATTCAGCTAGTGCGTTCTCACCAACAGTCATTAAAGAGTGCGCCTAACTGGTTGGATGTTAAAGACTTGTAAGCAAGAAGTGAGATCTAGCTCCTTTTCTCCTCAGTGGTTTTTGCTACCGTTAATAAAGATCGATTTCTTTCCCACCCCACAAAGCAGGCAGTAACTCATGGCTTTTGACGACATCCCTAAAATTGCACTTATCGAAGACGATGACATTGTTCGTCAGGCTACCAGCCAATGGCTGCAACTGGCGGGGTTCGATGTGACCTCATTCAGTTTAGGCGAAGAGGGCAAAGCGGCCATTCTGAGCCAAGAATTTGATGCGATTGTCAGTGACGTTCGCCTGCCAGACACCGATGGTTTGTCGATACTAGAAAGCCTGATTGCCAATCACGTCCCAACGCCAGTTATCTTGATCACCGGACATGGTGACGTCGATATGGCAGTAGGGGCGTTACAAAACGGTGCGTTCGATTTTATTGAGAAACCTTTCCAACCTGAGCGTTTATCCCAACGAGTAACCGAAGCGGTCGAGAGCTATCGCGCACAAACGTCTACTCAAGATCGCCAAGAGTACCTATCTAGCGTTAGCGGCTTAGAAGAGGTGTTGATTGGGCGAAGCCGAGTGATGCAACAGCTTAGAGAACAAGTAGCCAAGTTAGCACGCATTGATACTAACGTGATCATTTACGGCGAAACAGGTTGTGGTAAAGAGCTGGTGGCGACCAGTTTGCATAATGAAAGCCAACGCAGATCCTATCATTTTGTGCCAATCAACTGTGGCGCTATTCCTGAGAACCTGTTTGAAAGTGAGCTGTTTGGGCATGAAGCAGGGGCATTTACCGGAGCGGGTAAAAAGCGCATTGGTAAGTTGGAATACGCGGATAAAGGCACTTTATTCTTTGATGAAATCGAGAGTATGCCGCTGTCCATGCAGGTGAAAGTGTTGCGTTCATTACAGGAACATACGGTAGAGCGCGTTGGGGGCAACCAACAGATCTCAGTTGATTTGAGAGTGATCGCCGCCGCGAAAGAAGATCTCAATGATCATGACGAGTTTCGTCAGGATTTGTACTATCGTCTTAATGTGGCGCAGATCTATTTGCCACCGCTACGTGAGCGAGAAGAAGATGCGTTGATCTTGTTCGAACACTTTGCTCTGAAAAGTAATCCTGAGAGTCGTCTGCTGAGTGAAGCCGATAGAAAGGCCATTCTTGCTTACTCTTGGCCCGGTAACGTACGTGAGCTTAGGAATGTAGCGATGCGTTTTGCATTGGATGAAACCGTCTCCGTGATGGAAATTCTCTCCAGTCGACCATCCTCAACAACCGAAGAGACGCATGCGGGCGTGCCGTTGGCGATTCAGCTACATAACTTTGAACGTAAGGTGCTACATGATTCTTTAGTCAGGCATCATGGACGCATCAATGAGGTGATGCAGGAGTTGGATTTACCACGTCGAACCCTTAACCAAAAGATGCAGAAGTTTGGTTTGAATCGCTCCGACTATACTTAGTGCGATTTCTAGCTAATTCGAAATTACTGGCATAACAAACACGTTATGCGCTTTTGGCTGGAGCTGGGACAAACTTATAATTTAGGTCTTTACCTTCTCCAAACAAGGTAACGAGGTTCCTTCCAGTATGTTTAGAGCTATATAGCGCTTCGTCTGCTTCAGCAAGCGCCTCTTGAAGTGATTGCCCCTCAGATAACTGACTGATACCAAAGCTCATGGTCACTTCAGTTTTAAATGATTGCAAAGCGGTTTCAGTTTCGACCGCAAGGCGAATTTGCTCTGCGACAATTTTGGCTTGCTGTGCTTTTTCGAGCAAAACAATCATGAACTCGTCACCACCAAATCGCACAATGCAGGCGGACTCAGGAAGATGCTTTTTAAAAATAGTGGAGATCGTTGCCATGACGGAGTCGCCAACCGTGTGACCATAGTGATCATTAATCGCTTTGAACTTGTCGACATCAGTCATAATAATGCTGATTGCTTGGCTTTTTTTATGTGCTTTACTAACCAAGTTTGGAACGATTTCTTCCATGGCTCGACGATTATATAGCCCTGTGAGTGCATCTAAATGAGAGAGATCATTAATGGATTGCACCAAGCGTCCGTTAATTAACCACAGCATACTAAAGCTCAAAGCAACGATCAGGCAGATGCTAAATAAGAACGTCAGCTGATGGATAAGGCCTGCGACCATAAAGCTTGGTAACTCACCTGAAAAAGTACTCCAAAGCGCCCTAAATCCCATAAAAAAACTAAATCCAAAGAAAGAGTAAGCCATTGCTTTAACAGGGAGCTTTAAGTCCTTTTGGGTACCTTTAAGCATGGCGACACCACTAAAGAAGGTGACGATACAAATATACATGCTCAGATAAATAATGCGGCTTTTGATAGAAGGGTCATGGAAGGTGAAATAGTAAAATGAACCACTGAAAACAGGTGTTAACAAGGTAAGACAGTGAGCCAATTTTAAAGGGTATTGACGAAAAATGCTTACGCTATATAGCGTAAGCAAGAAGCCGACTAATATGAGAGTGTTGGCTATGACGATGGTCAGCCAGTCTGGCGCAGAGCCTCTAAAGCCAAGTAAAAAAGGGCCTAAACCAATAAACAGTAGTGATATCGAGAAGGTTTTTAAGCCTTTGACTCTACCCTGAGTGTATTGATAACAAAGCAGACTAATAGAGTAAATGCAAGAGAACAGAATAACGATAAAGTTCAGTGTTCTGATGTCTAGATACTGATTATCCATAGGCGACCCATATCAATCTTTCATTCAGGCAACTCCTTTGCCTGATATCAATAAGCGAGCTACATAGTAACGCACTTATTGAGCGATGTCTTATGTTAAACGGCTATTCATTCACCAGCTCGAATTGTTCGGTTTGGTTGGTTTTCGTCGTAAACAGCAGACCAACAATCATCATAAATACGCTAGGCACAATCCAGCTAGCAAAGTCATTGTACAGAGGCATGTAATTACCCATCCACTCATCAGTGGAACTTGGCATGTAACCTAGGATGTGCAGCGCATCAACACAACCAAACGTTAGAGCAGTGAATGCGGTTGCTACCACCATGATTTGCGACATCTTGTTGCGCACTGGTGCCATGATCATCAACGCAATCGCGACTGGGTGAAGCGCCACAACCGCTGGCAATGTGATAGCCAATAGTTGCTCTAGACCTACGTTGGCGATCAAACCAGCCAATACCATGGTCGTGATAACGCAGCCTTTGTAGTTCACTTTGCTGAAAGTGTTGTCGTAGAACTCACTGCCTGCGGTGGTTACGCCGATAGCAGTAGTCAAACACGCCAATACCATCACGGCACCTAGTAGTAGTGAACCAAACGCGCCGAAGTGGCTGAAGGTGAATGCCGTTAAAATGTCGCCACCATTGCTGAACTCAGAACCCAAGTATGAGCTTGTCGAGCCAATGTAAGCCAATGAGATGTAAACAAACGCCATGGCAACCGCGTACATCAAAGCTGCGATTAGCGTGTATTTTGCGGTGGCTTTCGGGCAATCCACACCCATGCTGCGAATCGCGCGGAAGATAATCCAACCAAAACCGATAGAACCTAATGCATCCATGGTCATGTAACCTTGGGTTAAGCCTTCAGCAAATGCACCAGATAGGTATGGTCCCGTTGCGGCAGTTAGCTCACCTGCAGGAGAAACCAAAGCCGTCACAGACATGATGATCAAGATTGCCATCAAGGCAGGCGTTAAGATCTTGCCTAGGTTGTCGACCAATTTACCCGGATATAGGGCAAATAGAATGGTGATAGCACAGAAGGCAATAGTGAAAGGCACCAAAGCTGCATCACCAAACATTGGCGCAAAGCTAAATTGGTAAGCCACGGTAATTGCACGTGGGATCACGAACGCAGGGCCAATCACGATAAACACCATCACCCAAAAACTGGTCGCCAAAGGTTTAGGTAGGGCAGCGGTTAATTTGTCTGAACCGTTTACGATAGCCACCATCACCAGTGCCATCGCAGGCAGACCTACACCCGTCAAGAGGAAGCCAGACATCCCGCTCAGAAAGTTTTCACCTGCTTGGTAACCCAAAAATGGAGGGAAGATCAGGTTACCCGCGCCTAAGTACATGGCGAAAGTCATGAAGCCCAAAGCGGCGATATTGCGTGCGCTTAACATTGTTATTCCTCTTATGTTTCGCTTGGAAGAAACTGAAAGGAATGGGAGGAGTATGTGGTGTTCCCGTCAGCTTCTTCTCAAGCTGACAGAAAGTTTAGATATAGCCTGTCAGCTCTGAATCAGTTTCAGAGAGAGCAGGAGGATCGCAGCAGCAACGCCAGATGGGCGTTTTAAAGCGAATTGTAATTGCGCAGTTGCTGACATGGGTGATCCTTAAAGACGAAAAAATACCAAGGAATACGTTTGCCTTGGCGTGTTGTTACACTAACGAACATAGGGCCATTGGCACAACCCCGAAGTAGAAAATAAGTTGATACGGTCAATGTTTATTTCTGAACTGGTGGATCGAGCTGCTTTTTAAATTAAAAATTAGAATAAATGACTTTTCATTTTTGTAACATGGCTTTCTTTGCTGTATTTTTGTGCTATTTGTAGTCGTTTAGGCTATAAACCTCAGCTGATAAATTGAGCAGTTTAGAATGATGCGCTTTTTCTTCTTATTGTTAAGACGCTCATTAGTTGCAATTCAATCCAAAATTGCATCGGCAAAATATTGCTTATTAGTGAATCGTGCATTTATTTTGTCTTGATCACATTTTATTAACCTTTTGCGATCTAGGCGTGCAACCTTCTCCTCTTCAATGAGCAAGATCTTGCTCATTACTTTGCTATCAAATCAGCATGATTTTGCTCATTTTTGATGTCTTTCAGCTCTTAGTTCAATAAATACAAAGGGTTAAAAGTTGGCATTTCAATTGCTCTAGGGAATGTGTTGTTAATAAAGGTTTAACATGATGTAAATCCCCAATCGTGAAACGACTACACGGAGAGTAATAATGAAAATGAATAAGCTGGTAAAAGCTTTGGCTGTCGCTGTGACTTCTTTTGGTATTGCTGCTAACGCTGCGGCAGAAGATCGTAGCTATATTCTTGCAACGGCATCGACAGGTGGTACTTACTACCCTGTGGGCGTAGCGTTGGCGACGTTAAGCAAAGTGAAGTTGGCACCAAAGCACCACTTCTCCCTTTCTGCAATCAGCTCTGCGGGCTCTGGTGAAAACGTTAAACTGCTGAATGAAAACGAAGCACAGTTCGCGATTCTACAAGGTCTTTACGGTGCGTGGGCTTGGTCTGGTGAAGGTCCTTATGAGAAGAGCGGTCGCCAAGAACAACTGCGTTCAGTCTCTATGCTGTGGCAAAACGTTGAGCACTTTATTGTTCGCTCTGACCTAGCAAAAACGGGCACAGTGACTGACCTGAACAACCTCGATGGCAAGAAGTTCTCTATCGGTAAGAAGAATTCTGGTACTGAGAACTCTGGTCGCCAAATCATGAAAGGTCTGAAGGTCGACCCTGATAAATTCAACCTTGCGTACATGGGCTACGGCGGCAGTGCGAGCGCACTTCAAAACGGCACCATTGACGGCATGAACACGCCTGCGGGTGTGCCAGTTGGTGCAGTAACCCAAGCTTTTGCTGCGCTGGGTAAAGACATTTCGATTCTCTCGTTTACTGACGAGCAAATCAAAGAGGCGAACGGCAACTACAACCTATGGACGAAGTACGAGATTCCTGCGAATACGTACCCGGGGCTAGATAAGCCGATCACCACCATTGCACAGCCTAACTTCTTGGCAGTTCGTGAAGATATCTCGGAAGAAGACGTTTACCAACTAACCAAAGCGATCTACGAGAATCTGCCTTTCCTACAAGGTATCCACAAAGCAACAAAAGCAATGGCGATTGAGAAAGCGATCGCTGGCTTGCCAGTGCCTCTTCACCCAGGCGCGGCGCGTTACTACAAAGAAATGGGCATCGAAATCCCATCAGACCTAATGGCGAAATAACGCTAACTTGGCCCCGAGTTTCGGCTCGGGGCATTTTATCCCTACCGATTTCTAAGATGGAAAAAGCCGCCAGAGCTTGGAGTATGAGATGAGCGACTCAATAGAAAAGGAATTGCAGAAGTTTGAGCTGCCCACGCGCACTGATTTTCCGTGGGTAACCACCACAATCACAGTGTTTGGCGTGGTGTTGTCTGCTTTGCACATTTGGTTTAATACCTTATCGACGTTACCAGAGTTATGGATTTCCGCGACCCACTTTGCTGGCTTTGCGGTGATTTGTGCGCTTTGGTATCCGGCTCATATCTCTCTCAAGCAGAGTAAGATTGCACTCGGTATCGATGTGTTAATTGCCATGGGCGCGGTCGCATGTTTACTCTATATTCCCTATGCCGAAGATGCGCTGTATGAACGTGGTGTTAAGTTCGTGACCAGCGATTGGGTCTTCGCCATCATGGCAATTCTGATTGTGATTGAGCTGATCCGACGCACCATGGGCTGGTTTATTCCAGTGCTGATTGTGGTGTGTTTAAGCTACGTTGTGCTTTGGGGTAAGTGGGCGACAGGTATTTTCCATTTCCCGGGTTTGAGCATGGAAACTTTGCTCTACCGTAGCTTTTATTCTTCTGAGGGCATGTTTGGCTCTATCTCACGCATCAGTTGGACTTTCGTATTCATGTTCATTCTGTTCGGTGCGTTTCTTGTTCGCTCTGGTGTCGGTGATTACATCATCAATGTGGCACGTGCTGCGGCTGGCAAAATCATTGGTGGTCCCGGTTTTATCGCAGTGATTGGCTCGGGATTGATGGGCTCAGTATCTGGATCTAGTGTGGCAAATACGGTTTCAACTGGTGTTATCAGTATTCCTTTAATGCAAAAAGCAGGTTTCCCTTCGCGCTTCGCGGCGGGCGTTGAAGCTGCGGCGTCGACAGGTGGTCAGTTGATGCCACCTGTGATGGGAGCGGGTGCTTTCATAATGGCGTCTTACACGCAAATTCCTTATGTTGATATTATTGCCGTTTCTTTCATTCCTGCTCTTATCTATTTCTTGTCTGTGGCGTTCTTTGTGCGTATCGAAGCCAAACGCAGCGGCGTTCAAAAAATCACGACCAGCGATGAATCTCTACTGAAAGTGCTGATCAGCGGTTGGCACAACCTTATCCCGCTGGCGGTATTGGTTACTTTGTTGGTTCAAGGCTTTACGCCAACTTACGCTGCTGGCTTGTCGATCATTTCTGTGGTGGTGGCTTCTTGGTTCTCAAAAGATCACAAGATGGGACCAAAAGCGATCATCGAAGCACTTTCACAAGGTGCGAAAAACATGGCGACAACCGCCGTATTGCTGGTGGGTATTGGTTTGGTGATCAACGTGATCAGCACAACGGGCATCGGCAACACCTTCTCATTGATGATCGACGGTTGGGCGAATGGTGACTTGTTCATCATGATCGTTCTGATTGCGCTCGCTTCTCTTGTTTTGGGTATGGGGTTACCTGTGACAGCGGCGTATATTGTATTGGGTACACTGTCTGCCCCTGCGCTTTACAAGTTGATTGCGGAAAACCAATTGCTTGAATTGATGGTATCGGGTCAATTGCCTGAACAAGCAAAAGCCATCTTTATGTTGGCAGCGCCAGAAAAGTTGGAACTGCTTAATACACCAATGGCGTTGGAAACCGCGAAAGAAATGGTGGCGTTAGTACCTGCAGACTTTATGGAAACCCTACTAGAGCAAAGTTTGGGTATGGAAGCGGTAGGCTTGGCATTGCTGGCTGCTCACCTCATCATCTTCTGGTTATCGCAAGACAGCAACGTAACGCCTCCAGTGTGTTTGACCGCCTTTGCTGCGGCAACCATCGCTAAAACACCGCCAATGCGTACCGGTTTGATGGCATGGAAAATCGCTAAAGGTTTGTATCTTGTACCGCTGCTGATTGCTTACACAGGCTTAGTAAGTTGGGATGTAACGTCGGTAATTACCGTGGGCTTCTTCGCCATCATCGGAACCTATGCATTGATTGGTGCGATTGAAGGCTACTTGGAAGGTCCTCTAAACATTCTGACTCGTCTCTTGTTGGTAGTGGTGGGTACATTGCTGGTTTGGCACGACATCCCAATGTTGGTTCGTGTGGCAAGCTGCGCGGTATTTGTCGCGGTGTTCATTTACAGTGGTCGCAAGTTCAAATTGCAACAATCTCAACTATCGGTTTTATAAGAGGTCGTATGAAATCAGTCTATGACTACATTATTGTCGGTGGCGGTATCGTCGGCGTATCGACAGCATGGCAACTGCAGCAACGTCACCCAGACAAATCCATTTTATTGGTTGAGAAAGAGTCCGGTTTTGCCAAGCACCAAACCGGACACAATAGCGGTGTGATTCATGCTGGGGTGTACTATGCTCCGGGCAGCTTAAAAGCCGACTTTTGTAAGCGTGGGGTAGAGCGAACCATTTCGTTCTGTGCTGAGCACGATATTCCGGTGGAGAACTGTGGCAAGTTGTTGGTTGCCACTAATGAGCAAGAAGTCGAACGCATGAATGCCCTCTATGAGCGCTGCCATGTCAACGGCATCGACGTAAAGCTACTCGATGAAGTTCAACTCAAACTGGCTGAACCAAACATCACAGGCTTGGGCGCGATTTATGTCAAAACCACCAGTATTGTCGATTATCGTTTGGTCACTGAGCAGATGGCGGAAGAATTCAAAAAGCTCGGCGGTCAAATCAGCTTGAGAACCAAAGTGGTGGCTGCCGAAGAGAAGGACGAGGAAGTCCAACTGACCTGCATTTCAGACGGTCAAACGATGCAGCTTAATACTAAGTTCTTGGTTACTTGCAGCGGCTTGATGGCGGATCGAATGACTAAGATGATGGGTATTCCAACTGACTTTCAGATCATCCCTTATCGTGGTGAATACTACCGCTTAGATAGCAAACACGACCAAGTGGTGAATCATCTTATTTACCCAATTCCCGACCCTGATTTGCCATTCTTGGGCGTCCACCTGACTCGTATGATTGATGGCAGTGTGACTGTTGGTCCAAATGCGGTGCAAGGCTGGAAGCGAGAAGGGTACGATAAGGTCAACTTCAGCTTGCAAGATACCATGCAAATGCTGAGATTCTCCGGTTTCTGGAAGGTAACACAAAAGCATCTAAAAACCGGATTGGATGAGTTTAAGAACTCGTGGTGGAAGCCGGGCTATCTCAAGTTGGTCAACAAATATTGCCCAAGCATCAAGGTAGAAGATCTCAAACCATATCCTGCGGGTATTCGTGCGCAAGCAGTGTTATCCGACGGAACCTTGGTTCATGACTTCTTGTTTGCCGAGAGCGCAAGAAGCCTGCACGTTTGCAACGCCCCCTCTCCAGCAGCGACATCTGCAATGCCGATTGGGGAGTACATTTGCGATAAAGTGAATGAAAAGATAGAGGCGAAAACGGTATAAAACAAAGGCGACGTAACGGTCGCCTTTATTGTATTTGAATCTGGGATTTAGGAGTTGCCATCTTTAGGGCAGAGTTCCCCTTTCTTGGCGTGTCTTTCTATCATGTAATCGCCTCGGGCACTGTGCAATACAATTGCATTCCAGACTTGACCATCTTGCAACTCGAACTCAAACGCATAATGGGTGCCGCCGACCATTTTCGTTCTCACCTCATGAATTGCTTTCAATTTATCATCGGCATTCATTTGATAAAGCACCATGTTAAGTGAACGTCTGGCGTCAGGAGTTGCTTCGGCAAGTCGCCAACGGCCCTGCTCGTCTGTTGCGGAGCAAATAGACCGCATTTTACTTTTAATGGCGGATGACATCTGCTTGTCTACGGCCAATGCATTTGGTGAAAACAGTGGAACCGTCAAAGGAATCAAAGTTACCAGAAACCGCTTTAAGGTCATAAAAACACTCCGTTGTTTTACTCTTGCTTGAGTATAGACCTCAATGGCTTCAGATGTGGTGCAGTAGACTCTGGGCCTACAATATCGCAGTTCGTATCAACGAACTGATGATAAACAAGGCGACCACGCTTACCAGCCAAATGCCAATGAACCACAAAATGGGTTTTAGTTTCATCAGTGATATCCTTCTCCACGTTTCATCTTGCCGCGGAAAACCCAGTACGAATAAGCCGTGTAGGCTATGATCAGAGGAAGTAATACCACCGCGCCGGCAAGTAAAAATGCCAAACTTTTGTCTGGCGCGGCGACGTCTTGATAAGTGAGTGCGAATGGGACCAAGTAAGGGAATGTACTGACACCGAAACCCATCGCGGACACAAGAAACAGGCCGATCGCAAGAACGTAGGCTCGGACGGCTTTGTGGTCGAGTAAGGCTTTGAATAGCTGCCAAATGAGTGCCGCTGCAATAATTGGTAATATGAAAAACAGTAGTGAGTTTGGTAATGAGAACCAACGTTCAAAGACGATATTTTGGCTCAATGGCAGCCACAAACTGGCGATAAATATACAGGCTACCATCGCTAGTCCCCATCGTCGCGCGACCACGTAATAGCGCCCCATCAGCTCTTCTGGAAGCTTGATTAATAACCAGCATGAACCGAGCAGGATATAAGCACAAACAAGCGCCAAGCCACAAAATACGCTAAATGGCGAAAGCCAATCAAACCATCCACCTGCGTATGCTCGTTCACTAACCTCTATACCTTGGAGCAGGGTTCCGAGCATAATGCCTTGCATCAATGCCGCGGTGAGTGAACCAATGAAAAAAGCGCTATCCCATAAAAACTTTCCGCGTTGTGTTCGGAAGCGATATTCAAAAGAAACCCCACGCAGAATTAACCCGAGCAGCATTAAAATCAGAGGAGCATAGAGTGCTGGCATAATGACCGCGTAGGCGAGGGGGAACACGGCAAAAAGCCCACCACCACCAAGAACTAGCCAAGTTTCATTCCCATCCCAAACAGGAGCGATGCTGTTCATCATCATGTCGCGCTCTTCATCGTCATTAGCGCTGAGAAATAGGATACCAATACCGAGATCAAAGCCATCTAACACGACATAAATCAGAACGGCGAGCCCAATCAAAGCGTACCAAATTAATGCGTAATCCATGAGTTAGCTCCTAGGTTAGATGGTTAGAATGTGTGATGGCATCGGTTTTCGTGCCATCAGGAAGTCGGCTATCTAGACCTTCTTCATATCGAGTTGGAGACTTACGCATCAAACGTAGGAGATAGAAGAAGCCAGCTCCAAAAACCACAAAGTAAACCACGATGAACGCCGTCAGGGAGACGCTCACCGCGGCGGCATCAATAGGCGATGCCGAATTGGCTGTGGTTAAAAGACCGTATACGGTGTAAGGCTGTCGACCGACTTCGGTAGTTATCCAGCCTGCTAAAACTGCAATGAACCCCGCTGGGGCAAACAGCACACAAATACGTTGAAGTGCCCTCGAATCAAAAAGTTTGCGACGTTTTCTTAGCCAAAGGCTCCACAAACCAATAACAAGCATGCCAAAACCAAGCGCGACCATGACTCGGAAAGACCAGAAAACGATAGATACAGGAGGGTGTTCCTCCTCTGGAAAAGCATCTAATCCCTTCACTTCACCGTTGAGGTCATGAGTTAAAATCAAACTACCGAGTTTGGGGATTTCCAGTGCGTATTCCATGCGTTTTTCTTCATCGTTAGGGATACCGAAGAGGATCAATGGCGCGCCTTGGTGAGACTCATAGTGCCCTTCCATCGCGGCGACTTTGGCGGGTTGATGTTCAAGGGTGTTTAAACCATGCATGTCTCCAGCAACGATTTGAATTGGTGTCACGATGGCAGCCATCCACATTGCCATCGAGAACATAATTCTGGCTAGAGGGTTATGGTTTGCTTTTAGTAAGTGATAAGCGGCAACGCCGGCTACAACAAAGGCAGTAGTAAGGTAAGCGGCGAGCAACATATGAACGAGCCGGTAAGGGAAGGAAGGGTTGAAGACAATCGCCCACCAGTCTTCTGGGATAAACTGTCCGGCTTCGTTGATACTGTAGCCCGCTGGTGTTTGCATCCAACTATTAACCGAAAGTATCCAAAACGCAGACAAAAACGTCCCGAATGCAACAATACAAGTCGCGGCGAAGTGAAGCTTCTTACCCACCTTATCCATACCGAAAAGCATCACGCCTAAAAACCCCGCTTCGAGGAAAAACGCAGTAAAAACTTCATAACCCATTAGCGGGCCCAGGATTGGGCCTGTTTTGTCGGCAAACACGCTCCAGTTAGTACCGAATTGATAGCTCAACACGATGCCACTCACCACACCCATACCAAAACTGATGGCAAAGATTTTGATCCAGTACTTATAGATTTGCATGTACTGTTTGTTGCCCGTTTTTAAGTACAAGCCCTCTAATACAGTGAGATAACTTGCCAAACCAATCGTAAAAGCTGGAAAAATAATGTGGAAAGAGACAGTAAAGGCAAATTGGAATCTAGCTAGGTCAATGGCGAGTGTGTCCATGAGCGGTCCCTTTTTCGTTGGATAAACTGTTCGCCGGATTTAAAGAGGAGACAGAAGAGTGGCGAACAAGGTGAAATACGAAGAAGGAAGACGAAGAGATTAAAAAACGATCGCTTTTTACACATGTGCGTACCATCTTTTAGATAAAGGAGGAGCGTTATGAGCCTTAAACATTACTTTGAGAAAGCGACACCTAAGTTTGGTCCAGGTGGGAAGTATCACAAGTTCTACCCACTTTTCGAAGCTGTCGAAACCATTTTTTACACGCCTGGTAAGGTAAACCAGGGCATGACTCACGTTCGAGATAGCATCGATTTAAAACGTATTATGATCATGGTGTGGCTGGCGGTCTTCCCTGCCATGTTCTGGGGTATGTACAACATAGGCCAGCAAGCGAGTGATGCCTTGTTGTATGGAATGGATCAAGCCTCAGCTCAGCAAGCGCTTGTTTCTTCATGGCAACTGAGTTGGGTATGGGGCTCGTTAGATGCGGTTTCACAAGCGGGGTGGGGAAGTAAAATGTGGCTTGGTGCTACTTACTTTCTCCCGGTTTATGCGACGGTGTTTATCGTTGGTGGTTTCTGGGAAGTTCTGTTTGCTATTGTGCGAAAGCATGAGGTAAATGAAGGTTTTTTTGTCAGCTCTATACTCTTTGCGCTGATCCTTCCCCCGACAATTCCACTATGGCAAGCGGCTTTAGGTATCACTTTCGGTATTGTTGTGGCGAAGGAGATTTTCGGTGGTACTGGACGAAACTTCCTAAATCCAGCTTTAGCAGGGCGAGCGTTCTTATACTTTGCCTATCCTGCCAACATGTCCGGTGGTGCTGTGTGGGTCGCGGCTGATGGTTACTCTGGCGCTACTCCACTTAGTCAATGGTATGAAGGCGGGCAAAGTGCTTTGATAAATAATATGACAGGACAAACAATTTCATGGGGAGATGCTTTTGTTGGTAATTTACCAGGCTCGATGGGTGAAGTCTCCACGTTGTTGATCGCACTAACAGGCTTGGTTCTCATCTTTATGAAGATTGCATCGTGGAGAATTGTTGCGGGCGTGTTGGTCGGTTTAATCGGAGCTTCATTACTATTGAATGCGATCGGTTCAGACTCTAACCCCATGTTCTCCATGCCGTTCTACTGGCACTTCGTGATTGGTGGGGTTGCGTTTGGTACCTTCTTTATGGCGACAGACCCTGTCTCGGCAGCTTTTACCAATAACGGGAAATGGGCATACGGACTATTAATCGGCGTGATGACGATTTTTATCCGAGTGCTGAACCCGGCTTATCCAGAAGGCATCATGTTAGCGATTCTATTTGCTAACTTATTCGCGCCACTTTTCGATTACCTAGTCAAAGAAAGTAATATCAAACGCAGAATGAAAAGGGCGAGACCTTCTTAAAATGAGGGTGACCTCACTGAAAATTGATTGAAAACTACACTATATTGAAAAGGTCAGAGACATGGGGTTTCTGACCTTTTATTTTTATCAGGAGGACGAAGACGATGAGAATAAAGGATATTCTCGATAGCCGTTTGGTGCTGTCGTTCTGGTATAACCTAGACTACTGCTTGTCTCTTCTTAGTAAAATCTCTTCTCGTTGATTTCCTCAATGCAATCGCATTGAAAAGCATTCTATCTATTTGTTTTTTAGTCTTACGTGAAACTGCGTAGGGCAATGCGTATAAGGAAATTAACAATGAAACGTATTCCAGAACCTTTCCGTATCAAAATGGTTGAGCCAATCAAAATGACGACTTTGTCAGACCGTGAAGTCGCGTTAAAAGAAGCGGGCTATAATCCATTTCTTCTTCGTAGTGATGATGTTTATATCGATTTGCTGACTGACTCTGGCACTGGTGCCATGAGTGATAATCAGTGGGCTGGCATCATGATGGGGGATGAATCCTATGCGGGGAGTCGAAATTACTACAACCTGTGTGATGCAGTGGAGCACTTCTTCGGTTATAAGCTCACCGTGCCAGCACACCAAGGGCGTGGTGCCGAGCAAATTTTGTTCCCCGCTTTGATTGAGCGTATGCGTCAGGTGCGTGGTGGCGAAACGCCAGTCTTTATCTCGAACTACCATTTTGATACCACAGCGGGTCACATTGAACTCAATGGCGGTAAAGCGATTAACGTGGTAACGGAAGAAGCATTCGACACCACTACGCCTTATGATTGGAAGGGCAATTTTGATATCGATAAGCTGGTGGCAACAATTGAAGCGCACGGCTCGCATAACATTTGTGCAATTATCACCACGATTACTTGTAATAGCTCCGGTGGTCAGCCTGTGTCGATGGAAAACATGCGCAGTGTGTACGAGATTGCAACCAAGTACGATATTCCAGTGGTGATTGACTCGGCTCGTTACTGTGAGAACGCCTACTTTATCAAGCAGCGTGAAGCGGGTTACGAGAATAAATCGATTCTGGAAATCATCCGTGAGATGTACCAGTACGGTGATATGCTCACCATGTCAGCTAAGAAAGACCCGATGGTAAACATTGGTGGCATGTGTTGTATTCGTGATCATAAGGAGTTGTTCCAGGCGGTGCAGACGCGCTGCGTACCCATGGAAGGATTTGTAACATACGGTGGCATGGCTGGGCGTGATATGGAAGCGCTCGCTCGCGGTTTGTATGAAGCCGCGGATGAGGATTTTCTTCACTATAGAATTAGCCAAGTTCAATACTTAGGTGAGCGCTTACGTGAAGGCGGTATTCCGATTCAATACCCAACGGGTGGTCATGCGGTGTTTGTGGATGCCGCTAAGATTTTGCCACATATTCCAGCGGATCAGTTTCCTGCGCAGGTATTGTGTAATGCTTTGTACTTGGAAGCGGGTATTCGAGCAGTAGAGATAGGATCGTTGCTGCTTGGTCGAGATCCGGAAACGGGTAAACAAAAAGCGTCAGAGCTTGAGTTGATGCGTTTGACCATTCCACGTCGTGTCTACACAAACGATCATATGGATTACATTGCGGATGCGATTATCGAACTGAAAAATTGTGCACATGAGTTAAAAGGGCTCACTTTCGAGTACGAGCCACCAGTGCTTCGCCACTTTACTGCTCGATTTAAAGAGATCGATTAACTCAAGTTTAAATCTAGATAAGCAAAAGGCCGCGAGTTTCACGGCCTTTTTCGATTCGTTTATTTCTTAGCGTTACAGTTACGCTAACTCTAATGTGATGCGAACGAACTGGTCGTCTTGATACTGCACTTCATAATTGAAGGTACCACTGGCGTAAATGCTGCCAAGGAAAAGTGAGCGTTGACTCATTGGTCCGCGGAACAGCATCGAAATAGGAGCGATTAGGGCGTTATTATCATCGAAGTGCTGATTTAAGTTCTCAGAAAGCACACACAGCAAACAGCCGTGTTGGTCGTGAGATAAGTCGACGTCTTCCGGTCGAGATAATAACACGGTAGTCCCCAGTTTCTTCTCAATCTCGTTGATCAGCAGCAAGTAGCTATCTAGATCGGGTTGAGGGTTGCTGGGTTTGTCTGCACCGACGCAGCGCTCGAGTAATACTTCCAGATTTCCGTTCTCACCTTTTGCCTGCTGAGTCAAAGACTTTAACGGCTTTTTAATCAGCTTATAGCGATTACTCTTCAGTTTTGGTTTCAGCCATTTCTGAAGTAAGTCATTACGTTCTTTAAGGGAGAGGCCATGCGAGGACGCGTGAATTTTAAAGTGCAGGTGTAATAAAGCGTGAACCGCAAGCTCACTCAGAAGTTGATTAGCATCTGTAGACTGTCTTGCCTGCTTAGAACTTTGCATTACACTCGAACAAAATTAGGGAAGAAGGATAATGGTGCCGAGAGAGGGACTCGAACCCTCACACCAAAGGCACTAGCACCTCATGCTAGCGTGTCTACCAATTTCACCATCTCGGCATCATGATGCTCTGAATACTCAGAGGCCTCGAAAGAAGCAACGCGAATTATAACCAAAATCCACCTGTTGGCGAGAGCAAAATGACGAATTTTGGCTCTTTCGAGTTTGATTGCATATTTATTGGTCACTTTTATGTTTTTTACCATCAACGCCTATCCTTATTTCCTTACTTTTATTAATGGTATGACGATGAAAGAGTGCTTTTGCCTAAATTTTGAACGCTTGAACGTTTGCGTAAATAAATGTGATGAATATCTCTTTTTGTTGGCTATACTTGCGTCCCGTTTAAGCGGGAATTAGGGTTTAGTTGTTCAGGACCCTTACCCATACAAGCCGTCACATGGAGCAGGCCAAGCAACATGCTCGCCAGCAGTGAATGACCCCACGGACCGGACCAGCTACGTTCAATTGCTTGTATAAGGTAAAAATAAGATGTCGAACTATTCGTTCTGTCTACATTCTGGATCTAAAAGTGAGTTATCACTCACTGCGTTGTCCCTTTCTTCTGCCAATTCCTTTGGCTCTTTTTTCTTTTTCAACGTTTAGTAGGTCCAGCTCATGAGTGTTCTATTTAGTCTATTTGGTATTGTTGCACTGCTAGGTTGTGCTTTCCTACTTTCTGAGGGTCGTTCTTCCATCAATTGGAAAACTGTATCTCGCGCCTTGATGCTACAAATGGGGTTTGCTGCTTTGGTGCTCTATTTCCCGTTGGGTCAAGCGGCGCTGGCGAGTTTAAGTAATGGTGTCGCGGGGCTACTCAGCTTTGCTGATGAGGGGATTAAATTCCTCTTTGGTGACCTCGCTTCTTCTGGCTTTATCTTCGCTATTCGTGTCCTCCCTATCATCATCTTCTTCAGTGCTCTTATCTCCGCCCTTTACTATTTGGGCATTATGCAAAAAGTGATTCAATTTATTGGCGGCGCTATTCAGAAGTTCTTGGGTACGAGTAAAGCAGAGTCTTTGGTTGCAACAGGGAACATTTTCTTATCTCAAGGCGAGTCACCACTTCTTATTCGTCCATTTCTTTCTAACATGACTCGCTCTGAACTGTTTGCTGTGATGGCTGGTGGTATGGCTTCAGTGGCGGGCAGTGTGCTTGGTGGTTATGCTGGTTTGGGTGTCGACCTCAAATACTTGATCGCGGCAAGCTTTATGGCAGCACCAGGTAGTTTGATGATGGCAAAAATCATCGTTCCTGAGCGTCAAACGCCAAGCGATTACAACAATATTGAGCTAGATAAATCAGAAGAAAGTAACGTTATTGATGCGCTAGCAAGCGGTGCCATGGGCGGTATGAAAGTTGCCGTTGCTGTTGGTACCATGCTTATCGCTTTCGTGAGTGTTATCGCGATGGTGAACACGGGGCTAGAAAACTTGGGCGAGATACTTGGTTTCTCTGGCGTAACGCTACAAGCGATTTTTGGTTATTTGTTTGCACCTCTAGCGTGGTTGATTGGTGTGCCAAGCCACGAAATTCTAGCTGCGGGTTCATACATTGGTCAGAAAGTGGTGATGAATGAGTTTGTTGCGTTTATCGATTTTGTGCAGCACAAAGCGACACTGTCTGAGCATACTCAAATTATTATCACTTTTGCGTTGTGTGGTTTTGCGAACATTGGCTCAATTGCGATTCAGTTGGGTTCTATCGGCGTGATGGCACCTGAGCGCCGCAAAGATGTTGCAAGTCTAGGCCTAAAAGCGGTTGCTGCTGGTACACTCGCTAACCTGATGAGTGCGTGCTTAGCGGGCATTTTTATCTCTCTCTAATTTAGATTGAAGATCCACACTAAAAACCCGCCTAAATGGCGGGTTTTGTTATTTCTAAGGCTTGGGCATTAAGCCGTAAGGTATCGATTTAAAAGCCTCTGGGTGCTCTTGATAAGTTGGCGCTTTATGTACCCCTTTCCAATCGAGCAGCATGATGGCTAGCACGTTACGGTGTTCGCCGTACTTGAGATCAAAGTTACCGTCGACCGACGGAATCATCCCTTTTTCTGCGTTGATTGCATGACGAATGGCTTGGCGGGTCTTCTTTACGACCGGATCATGGTCCAAGCCTGCTAACAAAAACGAAATGCCGACTTCCGCAATCACGTCTTCTTTGGCGCGCAGTAGGATAGTGTCGATGTTGTTGCGAAAGTAATCATAAATCCATTGGTGTTTCTTCTCGCTTACTCGCTCCTGATAATACTGTGAATCGGCAAAGATGATGTGCGTCATACCATAGAGTTTGTTCCAATACTGCTGAGCTGAAAGCATCTTATCTTTATCGTCGGGGTAGGTGTCACGGAAGGTTTGAGTGAATTCCTCGACCACATCTTGCTCTCCTAGCTGACGAAGCCAGTAGACTTGGTTTGCAAGCTGAGCTGCCCATGCCTCTATCATCTCTTTGTCCGTAACGTAACGCGAGAAATCGTAGCGCCTAATAATTTTTCTCAGCGTTTTGTCTTGTTTATGCTTTAGGCCATACTCGTTTGCTCTTGCCATTGCGCCAAGCAAATCCACACCAAGATAAAGGTACTCAGGATGGTGTTTAGTCACGGTATAGCGTCGCTGACCTCGTTCGGTTTCTTTCTCTTGATACGTGGTCAGCCTTTGAGATGAATAGAGAATGATGTCTTCTGGTTCAACGACTTCATTAGCAAATTGGTTTAACCGGCTGGCTACTTGTGCCATGTCGGTCCAAATGGCAGCGTGATATTTCTCATCTAATGTTTGGCGGTACATGCGCAAGCCAAAATGGCCCTCTTTAAACGCCGGGAAAGTGAACAGTTCTTGTTCGTAGGTACTACGAATCAACTGCGCTGATTGAGTATTATCGAGAAGCGGTACGTCTTCCTGTGATGCCTGAGCAGCAAAGGTAAGTGAGTAAAAGAGTAAGACCGCTAAGCTAAGAGGTTTAATACGCATAAATCCATTCCCTATGAAGTCCTGAACCTAAACCTACCATCAATATTAATTGAGAATGTAAAAGCTGAGTCAATAGTTAAAAATTTGCCTAAAAGTCAGGTTGATACGTTCATCTTTGGTTTTCGCGGTTTTTGGTACGCAGTGCTTCCAGTGATGCTGTAGCTCGCCAGCCATAATCAGTAAGGAGCCGTGAGAAAGCTCGTATTCAATCTCAGTTTTACAATGTAAATTTCTAAGCAAAAATCGACGTGTTTCACCTAAGTTCAAAGATGCGATAACAGGGTTTCTACCTAACTCTGGTTCATTATCTTGGTGCCAGCCCATTGAGTCTTGGCCGTGTCGATATAAGTTAGCGAGAACAGAATTAAAAGTGACATCAGCAACTGATTCACAACGCACTTTGAGCTGAGTTAACTCAGGAGTCCAAGGGTGAGGCTGCATGGTTAAGCCTGAGTAAGTATATGCTGCATCACCGTGCCACGCTTGTAAGCGAGGTTGAAGTACTGACTTGCCGAACATAGTAATGTGTTCTTGGTGCCATGGCAGTGTCTTTCGAAGTTGGTCAAAGTAATTATCCGCCTCAAGATGGTTAAGAAATTGAGGATCATAATAAAGTTTTCCTCTTTCTACTTCTTGCCATAGATCGCCGCCAAATAAATCGCCTTGTTGATGCATCATCTCACACCTAAAACATAAAAGTTGTCAATCACTGTTACCTTTCTGATTATGATTGGTTATTCTTGTGATAATAAGAATTTTAACAATAAATAAAAAATCTCGTAGTTGTATACGAGTTGTGGGGAGAAAATGCGTTATTTACCCAGAAAACGATGCTATTTTGCATTGTTCTTCCTCACCTTTTTCGCTTTGTGTATTGGGGTTATCGAGCTGTTAAATCGAAACCAGCAAGAGCTTCACAAAGAGCGAGTTCAAGTTGAGGCCAAAGAACAACTTTCCATTCTCCGTTCCAATTTGGAAGCGGTACTTATGGCGGATATCTACAAAGCCAGTACTTTAGCGACACTCATTACGTTACTTCCTAAAAACCAAGAAGAAGAATTGAGTATCGCCGCTCACCGAATCCTAAATAAAAGTAAACATATTACAATCATCGGTATCGCGAAAAATGATGTAATTAGTCATGTATTTCCACGCCAAGGTAATGAGCGCCTAATCGGCCTTGATTACCGCGCAGTGCCACAGCAGTGGGTACAGGTGCAAAAAGCCAAGGATGTACAAGAAATTTTCATCGCAGGGCCAGTGACTTTGATTCAAGGTGGCCGAGGTTTGATCGTGCGTGTGCCTGTTTTTCTTGATCCTCCAATGAATCAGGACTACTGGGGAGTGATCAGTGCGGTGATTGATTTCGATGCTCTGATGAGAGAAACCGGCGTAATTGATTTCTCGTATCGTTACCCTTTAATGATCCGTGGTTACGATAGCGGTGGCTCATTTGGTGATGCTTTCTTTGGCGCGCAAAGTGTAAATAGCATGGCATATGCAAAAGAGATGGTTCATTTTCCTTATGGTGGGTGGAGTATGGTGGTTTTCTCTGGAGGCAAAGCTGATCGCCAAATCTCTTGGCATCAGTTGCATTTAGCTAGAGTAATCGGCTATCCCATTATATTCGCACTTAGCCTCGCGCTGTTCGCCATTTATCGACTGTATACCATTGCAGATGACAGAGCTTTACACGATGAACTCACGCGTTTACCAAACCGTCGCTATTTTATGAAGTTTTACAAGCAGCAGTTTGAAATAGCGAAACGTTATAAAAAGCGTTATAGCTTCGCCTTAATTAATATTGACCTAGATAGGTTTAAACACATTAACGACACCTATGGTCACGACGCAGGTGACAAAGTTTTAATCGCTACGGCTGAAAGGGTAAAAAGCTCTCTGCGTAAATCAGACATCGTGGCCAGAATGGGCGGTGATGAGTTCTTAGTTGTAGTTCATCACCCAGGAACGGAAGAAAATGTTCAGTCTCTTCTACAAAAACTTCGATTAGCGCTATGCTCTACGCCCGTCATTTACGATGAAACGCTTATCTATTTGAAAGCCAGTATTGGGTACGCGATATTTGACCCGCAAATGTCATCTCCTGAGCAAATGATGAAAATAGCCGATGAGAGAATGTATCAACAAAAGCATGGCGGATGAGCCTGAACCCAGTTTCAATAAGGGGTTAGAGGAATGGTAAAGTTGGGAGCCCGAAATCTCATCATCATTGAGGTGCAAGAATATGTGACTTCATATGTTCACAGACACTTTGCTGAGAGAGTCGTTATTAGCAGTGCATTCAGTGGCATATTTGCATAATGTTGCATTTTGCAAATGCAGTTTGCGAAATTAATGGTTAATAAAGCAACGATATGCATCTGGATCTACTAAAAAACGGCTTTTTTAAAGTTGGCACGCATCGTGCTTTACTTAGAGTGACCCTTATTAAGCCGAGGGTCACCTAGCCAACTGACGTTGTTAGTGAATACAAATTGTTCACAAGTATATACCGCCAATCACATTTATTGTGATTGGCGTTTTTTCTTTCTAAAGCCCGATGATATTCACGTCGCTGCCCGTCTCATCAGCTTCTCCGCACTTGCTGTAACAACTAGGTTGTCTTGGACAAACCGCCCCTCTGGAGCAGATCAACCTTGCTTGGGTTTGAATCCCGCGCTCTATCCAGTTGATGTTTAATATCTTAGCGATAGTCGTTAAGTCTTTTTTGATGTGGGGAGGAATAACACTACTTCCGCCGGAAGCGACACAAAGGGACTTAAGTTCTTCCGCTATGGAAACGGCATCGCCACCTTGTGCAGAAATAGCAGGGTTAAGATCAATACCGGCACATAGCACGCGATTATTTCCCGCAGGATCAAATACGTTGACCGATTCGCAGCAGTAGATACGTGGCTCGTCACCAACATTTAAAATCGAAATTTGCGCTGAACTTGTATCCAAAGGCTGGGAAAGGCGTCGGAATACGGCCCAGTGCTGGCAAGGGTCGTTCACTTTGCGCATGTTGCCCCAAGGCAATGGAATACCATTTCCGCGATACACGGCTTTTAACTTGCCAGGGCCATAGGCATCAAAATAGTGCCAATGAGGGTAAGGCGAGACCACCGTCATGCGACGCATTGCAACGGAAGGAGAAACGCCGGCCTTTTTGTGAACATCAATCTCGTAACCAGAACGGTCAAGCAACTGACGAAAGGGTACTTTGGGGCAGAGTAGGGCACCGGCAAAGAAGCTGGACTCAAAATCACGCCAAGCTTGCAGGATATCTTGCGAATTGAGTTCAGAGTTCGACACAGGGCTGTCCATTTGCTCCCAATTGTTTTGATGCCCGATAGATAAAACGTTATTCATTGCATCGCTGCTATGGAGCACTCGATGACCAATATATACCGCCAAGTCATACTTCAATCGGGTTGGATAGTCACGCATTCGTTTATTGAGATAAATAGTCCCAGGTGGCTCCATGAAAGACGTAATCAACTGTTTGGCGCTGACGCCCAGTTCATCAATCACATCTTGTGGCGCTCGATCTACCCAGCGGATATCCAATCCCATACTCTTTGCAATGTCTACGAGATCTTCTACAGATAGATTCAGCCGCTTCAAGCCGACCTCTTCGGCGGCGCGCTCTAAATCAGGAAAATGGTTTTGATGGTTTTCTTGGTGTGCGCGGATCAGTAAGTGGGCGAATTGACGCCCCGTGATACCTGTTTGGGAGAGCATTTCTGGTATCGCGATTTGAAGAATATCATTGGAGAACAGGAAGCTCGGCTCCAGCGCCATGCCACTAATCCCACCACGATTCCCTTTGTTGGGTGTGATGGCTTCTAATTCGGGTTCATCATCTAAAAACCACGCAGGATCTTTTTGAAAAACTTCCGCGATCACTTCGAGCATATCGATACTCGGTACGCGTTTTCCGCGCTCAATCATCGAAAGGTAAGAAACCGAAGGAGCGTACTCTGGATTAATTCTTACGCAACGGGCAGATAAATCTTCCATCGTTAAATGGTTGTTTTTTCTTAGATTACGAATTTTCGTACCAAGAAAATGAGACTGACGAATAAGGCTTTTTGACACAGACATTTTGTAAAATTCACATTGTAAAATTTTTGTTGTGAAATTGTAGTCAATATTTCGCTAGTCTACATAATGAGCAGGCAAGGAAATTAACCATCCACTTCACAGAATTGCCTGAAACTTAAATAAAGGATTTAAGTTTTTACTCTAGGACGAGTTTTTAAGTGCGAGGATATGACGATGAATATGCTGAACTTCGATAAAAAAGAGATGCAACAACAACAACGCCCATTTATCGCTGAAGCCGTATTTGCCGTCGAAGCGGTAAGTGCTGAGCAGCAGAGTGAGAAACAAGTAAAAGCGAAGCAACTGCTTGACCGCATGTTCCCATTGGAGAACGGGTCGCACCAAGACGTATCAAGTTACGTAATTGATTATCGCCATGTATTGGCTTATTTCAAAGACGGTTCGCATAGCGGCCTGAAAAGCCCGAAACATTTTGTGGCGTACACTGGTGAAAAGGAAGATCCAAAGTCGATTTTGTTTAAAGATGATTCGGGCAATCATGTAGAAGTGCTGTTTGGCTGTCACAAAGGCACTGGTTGCGTGGAATTAGTGGACATTGACGATATTCAATTAGAAACTCGCACGACGTTTCATCCTGAACTAACTGGCAATGCACCAACTGCGATGCGCCATTGGATAAGTCTAATCAAAGGCGACAAAAAAGGTAAGCCGATGGCATGCAGTGAAGATAAAGAATATACCGCAAAAAATGGTGACGACTACATTCTAAGTTACTGCTACAGCGTCGATTAAGATACTCATGATTGGATACAAAAACCCCGCACTTTACAGCGCGGGGTTTTCTTTTTTATCATAAAAGTCGTTTTCGCTTAGCCAGTTTATTTAAATTGGCATCACGCGGTTACGACCGAGTTGTTTTGCTTCATAAAGCTGTTTATCGGCTTTATTGATTAAGGCTTCAGGCGTATCACCCAGCTCAAATTCTGCTACCCCAAAAGAAGCGGTAATGCTGTGAACTTGTGTGCCTGAGCGCTTATCTCTGATACGCAGTTTTTCTATCATCCGGCGTAGTGTGTCTGCATATTGGCGAGCAATTCGCAGAGATTTGTTAGGTACAATTAACGCGAATTCTTCACCACCAAAACGGTACGCACATATCCCATCTCGACAACTTTGTTGTAGCCGGCGGGCAATGGCTTTTAATACTGTATCGCCAAAAAGGTGCCCGTAATTGTCGTTAAATGATTTGAAATGATCGATATCAAGCATGATCAAGGTCATTGCCTGATTTGATGCAATAAGTGAAGAGAGATCTTTGTCAAATGCTCGGCGGTTGTATAGGTTTGACAAACCATCGAACAACGCATCTTGCTGTACTTCAGCCAGTTGGTTTTTGAGGCGAGAAATTTCTTCACTCGCGTTAGTCAATTGGCTATTCAAAAACTTTGTTGAGTGACGAATTTCGTGTGACTCTGCGACAAGTTGACGAATCACTACCATCACTTCTTCAATGCTTAGGCTATTGTCCTCAACTTTTTCCAGTTTATTAAAGCTTTTGTCTACCATCTCGGAAAAGGAGGAAGTATCTGAAATCGTATCGCTCATTGAACTGGATACTTCATGTAGCAGAACTTCTACATTGGTTCTAAGATCTTCAAGGCTGGTTTCTGCTTTGCTGGCCACATAGTTGTTGTAAAGCTGTTTATTGGTTGCTGGAGGGCAAATACCGTAGTTTTCTAACACCATGTCTAACTCAAAGTTGAGTTCTGGAATGGTCTTGTCAACGTAGGTATACCAAAGCGCGTAGTTGGCTGGCGTGGCAGCAACATGGTTTTTGATCATCAGTGGGACCGCTTTTTTTAAATTAGCGGTTGATTTCTTAAACTCGTCGGTCATTTCTGCGATGGTACTAGCAAAATGGGATTGGGCTTAGATTAACGGATATTAACTAATGTCGCTTTAATTTTTATCACTTTTGCATGGTTTATATAGAAAATGAGTGATTAAGATCGTGATCAATACCGTTGGATTCAAATTTTATAAAATATCAGTATGAAACATGTACAGGCATTTGGTGGTATTGCGTGTTTTGAGATATCCAGCAAATGGATTCCGTTTGAACGTTAGTAACCTAATGATCGTCAAACTCTCGTTTTCGTATAAAAGCAAGTAAATCAAAAGGCTTAACGTCAGGGTCTCCGTGAAAAGAACTCGTAGACGAAGAATTAACATCTGAGGGTGCGAATTGAAAAAGAAAATAGGACTTTATTGGTTCACGAACGACTTGCGATTGCACGACAACCCACTGTTGAAAAGCGCCAGTGTAGAAATGGACGAGTTAATTTGCTTGTATTGCTACCCTTCAATGACGCCTTACTTGCATCACTTTGCGCAGGAAGCCTCTTTCGGGCGTGCGAAATTGCAGTTTCTCGACTTATCGCTTAGTGAACTCAATCAATCTTTGAATCACCTTGGTCAGCGATTATGGGCGGTTGAACTGACGCCCGATCAAGCAATCAAGTATGCTGTTAATCGCTTCGGCGTCACACATATATATGCTGACGCCTTTCCCGGTTCGGATGAGCAACAAGCGTTAGATCGCGCAGTTGAAGGCGCGTCTCATGTAAAAATAAAACAGCAAGCAATCCGGACCCTGTTAAGGGAAGAACAACTGCCATTTGACTTGAGCAATCTGCCTACGACTTTCACGCAGTTTAGAAAGCAAGTTGAAGGTTTAGACATCTCTCGGCCCCACGAGAGTATCCGTTCGTTACCTCCAATTCCTTTAGGTGTGAATCTTCCTTCCGTTACTGCATATTACTTTGACACAAAAGCTGCGTTTCATGGTGGAGAAAGCCGCGGGCTTGAACATTGTCGCCAGTATTTTGCTTCCACACTAGCCAGTGAATACAAACAAACACGCAATGGTTTAGATGGCATGGATTACTCCACCAAGTTCTCTCCTTGGCTAGCTCATGGGTGCGTTTCTCCGAAAACCATTTATGCCATGTTGAAACGTTATGAAGCGGAGAATGGTGCAAATGATTCAACCTACTGGATTTACTTCGAGCTGCTTTGGCGTGAATACTTTTATTGGTATGCCCGTCGACACAAGCGACAGCTCTTCCGATTCGGTGGCATCCAAAATCAAGCACCACTCACCAGCTTTTACGCGCACCGTTTTCAACAATGGAAGAAAGGTGAAACGCCATTTCCTATCGTCAATGCGTGTATGCACCAACTTAATGAAACCGGTTATATGTCGAATCGTGGCAGACAGTTAGTCGCCAGTTGTTTGGTGCATAAACTTGGCCTTGATTGGCGTTATGGCGCGGCGTACTTTGAGTCACAACTGGTCGATTACGATGTGGCATCAAACTGGGGAAATTGGCAATACCTAGCGGGCGTTGGTGCTGATCCGCGTGGTTCACGACAATTCAACCTCGAAAAGCAAACCGAAATGTACGATCCGCACATGGAGTTCATCGATAGGTGGCAAGGTCGTTGTGCTGGCGCGCATTTGGATAGTGTAGACATGGTCGATTGGCCGATTGTGATGGGCAGCAGTGGCAAAGCTTCGTCACCGGAGAAACCGTAATGCAATTTGAAACCGTACGATTGATCTTGGGCGATCAACTTAACAGTGAGCACTCTTGGTTTCAGCAACCGGATGAGCAAGTGCTTTACCTGATTGCGGAGCTCAAGCAAGAGAATACTTACGTCACGCATCATATTCAGAAAGTGTGTGCGTTCTTTTCTGCAATGGAACAGTTTGCGAAAGAGCGTCAGAGTGAAGGTCATCAAGTTCTGCATCTCACACTGGATGACACACAATCCTTCGACGATCTTGAGCAAGTCTTGCAACACTACGTGAGCGAAGTTGGTGCAAGTAAGTTTGAATATCAACGCCCGGATGAATACCGTTTACTAGGGCAGTTAGCCAAACTAAAGCTTGATGGGGTCGTGACGCGTTGTGTCGATTCGGAACACTTTTTGTTGCCGTTTGAGGAAATAGAATCGCAGTTTCCTCAAGGCAAACACATCATGATGGAGCACTTTTATCGCCGCATGCGCAAGCGCTTCGACATCTTGATGCAAGACGGAAAGCCTGTAGGCGGGAAATGGAATTACGATGCCAACAACCGTAACAAGCTCAAAGCCAAAGACATTGAACAACTGCCACAACCTTTGATGTTCAGTACCGACGTGCGCGATATTACTGATCGGTTGGCACGACATGACATCAAAACCATCGGAAATCTTGAAGGAGACTTGTTGTGGCCGATCAATCGCGCGCAAAGCCTCTCTTTACTCGCGCATTTCTGCCAAGTCTGTCTGCCGTTATTTGGACGTTTTCAAGATGCCATGACAGGCCAGCACGATGCTAAGTGGAGCTTGTATCACAGCCGAATTTCATTCTCGCTTAACAGCAAATTGCTGCACCCGAGAGAAGTCATTGATGCTTCACTCAAGGCATTTAATTCCAACGCAGACATCGACATTTCTCAAGTCGAAGGGTTTATTCGCCAAATATTAGGATGGCGAGAGTACATTCGAGGCGTCTATTGGGCGAACATGCCTCATTACCCGAAAAAGAACGAGTTGGGCGCAGAAAGAAAGCTGCCAGATTTCTTCTGGAATGGTGAAACTAAAATGGCTTGTATGCGCAATGCGATTGGGCAGTCCCTCGATTACGCCTACGCACACCACATCCAACGATTGATGGTCACTGGTAACTTTTGCTTGCTAACCGAGATCGACCCAGATCAAGTGGATGAGTGGTATCTCGGTATCTATGTTGATGCGATTGAATGGGTCGAAATGCCGAACACACGTGGCATGGCATTGTTTGCGGATGGCGGCATTGTTGGCACCAAACCTTACGCGGCGAGTGGTTCTTACATCAACAAAATGAGCGACTACTGTAAGGGTTGCCATTACGACAATAAGGCGAGGAGTGGGGAAGGATCGTGTCCGTTTAACAGCCTTTATTGGCGCTTTATGAACAAACACGACAAGCGCCTCGCAGCCAATCCACGAATCGGGATGATTTTCCGCTCTTGGGACAACATGGAAGAACAACAACGCCAAGCGATTCTTGATACCGCAGAGCACTACATAGAAAACGTGGAGAACTTGTGATGGAAATACTCATCGTCGGTGGCAATGGTGGAATTGGTTTGGCGATGGTGAGAGAAGCCGCAGCTCGGTTTCCTCAAGCTCGCGTGCATGCCACTTATCGTAAGCAGCAACCAGATTGGCAACACCCAAATGTCGTTTGGCATCAAGTGGATGTATCGCAAGACGAGCAGGTAAAAGCGTTCAGTGAGCAGATTGAACACGTCGATTGGTTGGTGAACTGTGTTGGTACGTTGCACACCCAAGAGAAAGGTCCTGAGAAGAATCTTAGCTCGCTCGACGCAGACTTCTTTCAGCAAACCATCACGGTTAATACTTTGCCAAGTTTGCTGTTGGCGAAATACTTCACGCCCAAGCTAAAGCGCAGTACTGCACCCAAGTTTGCGACCATTTCGGCCAAAGTTGGCAGCATTAGCGATAATCAGTTAGGTGGTTGGTACAGCTATCGAGCATCGAAAGCCGCATTAAACATGTTCCTCAAAACCATGTCGATCGAATGGCAAAGAATAGTCAAACATGGCACGGTGCTTTCACTTCACCCTGGCACCACAGATACCGCTTTGTCGGCACCTTTTCAAACCAATGTCCCAGAGGGAAAGTTGTTCACGCCAGAGCGAGTTGCTAAGGATTTATTAGGCTTGATAGAAAAAGCAACCCCGCAAGATAGCGGGGCGTTTTGGGCTTATGATGGGACGTTATTACCTTGGTAAGAGAACGCGTACAAACGTTAATACAAAGGGAATAACATGCTCCAGAGAGGGTCGGAGTGACCTACGTTTTCGTTGGTTTATTTCTTCGGCAACGCTCAGAACAATAAACGATTTCCTCCCAATTTCGCGCCCACTTCTTTCTCCAAGAAAACGGGCGCTGACAGACCGGACAGACTTTCATGGGAAGGTTGGATTTAAAACCTTTCATCGCGCTGAATGTTCACTCCTAATTTGGTTAAAATTACTTATCAAATAGGTACAGGTAATCGCCGTAGCCTAAACTCGCCATCTTGTTCACAGGTACAAATTTCATCGCAGCAGAGTTCATGCAATAGCGTAATCCCGTCGGCTTAGGACCATCTTTAAACACGTGACCTAGGTGTGAATCACCAAACTTACTGCGGATCTCCGTTCTAGGGTAGAGCAGTTTATAATCGGTTTTCTCCACGATGTAACCCGGGTTAATTGGTCGAGTAAAGCTTGGCCAACCTGTGCCAGATTTGTATTTATCAGTAGAAGAAAATAGCGGTTCACCGGTCACAATATCAACATAAATTCCCGCTTCTTTGTTGTCCCAGTATTCATTATCAAACGGACGCTCCGTGCCTTCTTCTTGCGTCACGTAATACTGTAGCTCTGTTAAGTTTGATTTGATTTCAGACTGAGCAGGTTTACTGTACGCTTTCACTTTCGAAAGCAGTTTGTTTTCTTCAATCAACTGTCGAAGTGTTTTAGGGCTTTCTTTTCGATCTTCACCAAACACTTCGTCGAGGTATTTATCGCGACCTGATGCGTAGCGGTAGTATTTGTATTTCAGGCTACTCTTCTTGTAGTAATCCTGATGGTACGACTCCGCAGGGTAAAACTTTTCAAACTCGATCAGCTCTGTTTTCAACGGTTTTGGATAGATCATCGCCTTGTCGATTTCCATCATAAACTGCTTAGCAATCTGCTTTTGCTCCGCATTATGGTAGAAGATCGCTGGACGGTATTGAGGACCACGGTCAACAAATGAACCTTTATCGTCGGTAGGGTCGATATGACGGAAGAAGTAGTCCAGCACTTGCTCGTAGTTCACGACAGCAGGATCGTACTTCACCTCAATCACTTCAATATGACCAGATTTACCAGAAGAGACTTGGCGGTAAGTCGGGTTTTCAATATGACCACCTGAATAACCTGATACAACATCGATTACGCCGGGCAGTTGCTCTAAATCCGATTCTGTACACCAGAAACAACCGCCAGCTAGCGTTGCGATTCTTGTTTTCTCTGAAGCCTTCAGCTTATCCATCGTATCGGCGGTACCTGTTTTACTCAATAGTAGAAACAAGACTGGAAGTGCGAAGGAGAAACCGGCCAATAACTTAGACATATTCTTCATAGCTACCTCATCGTTATTTTTGTAGAAAGTGTTACTTAAATAAAAAGTGTTACGTATAGAGAAAGGTAACCGAGCGAAAAAATTACAGTAATGTTGAAAATTCCGTTGCCCTTTTATGCGATAGAGCTAAAGTATCGACAAGAAACACACCGCTAGTAAGGGCAACGATGCCTTGAATAAGCGATGCTAAATGAGGTAAATCATGCAAGCTGAAGTTAAATGGATAGAAGATTTTAAATTCCTTGGGCAATCTCAGTCGGGCCACTCCGTAGTGATGGATGGCAATGGTGGTGCAACCGCACCAAGCCCAATGGAAATGGTACTAATGGCTGCTGGTGGCTGTAGCTCTGTCGATGTTGTTGATGGTTTGAAAACGGCAGGCCAAAAGGTCTCGTCAGTTAATGCCAAGCTAACCACAGAGCGTCGTGAAACCGCACCGCGTATCTTTACGCAAGTGAATATCCACTTTGAAGTGTCAGGTGACGAGCTTGACCCAGAAGTCGTAGCAAAAGTGGCGGCTGACTCGCTAGAAAAATACTGCTCGGTTTGCTTAATGCTAGGTGAAGGTGTTGAGATGACCCACAGCTGGGAAATTGTGTAAGCCGACAGACTCCACAAAATATAAAAACAGGAAAGAGAAAAGTCCGGGCTTTTCTCTTTTTTTATTTCGCAATTCACGTACCTTGTGAGGAATCTGAAAGCAGTAATTGCAGGTTGTAGGAGTCTTCCAGTGACAGAACTAGAAAAAATGATGTCTGGCCAGGTCTTTGATGGCATGGACAAAGAAATTGACGCCATTAGAAGCCATGCTCTTCAAGCACTTAGAGCGCTCAATAATAACACCGACGAAAGTCAGCGCGACGAATTGCAAAAGCAGCTATTTGGCAAGGTAGGCCGTTGTATTGTCCAGTCCCCTTTTCATTGTGAATTTGGTAAGACCATCGAAATAGGTGAAGAAACCTTTATCAACATGAACGTGGTCATGCTCGATGGTGCCAAAATTACCATCGGGAACCACGTGCTCATTGGACCGAGCGTGCAATTTTATACCGCTTCTCATTCTGTTGATTACCGAAGTCGTCGACGTTGGGAAACGTTTTGTAAACCTATCACGATTGAAGATGATGTGTGGATTGGCGGAAATTCCGTCATCAACCAAGGTGTAACAGTTGGCGCTCGCTCGGTGATTGCGGCGAACTCGGTCGTTAACCATGATGTGCAGCCAGATTGTCTATACGGAGGCACGCCAGCTAAGTTGATTCGTCGTCTCAACGAAGAAGAATTATTGTAAGAGAGCAAGCGTCGTTGTGACAATTATATAGCTTTCGAGAAGAATATAGCTTATTCGAGTTACATTAAGCCCAAATAAGCTATTTCTACATTATTCAACTTCAAAGTTTCAACTTGAACTTGAAAAACAATAAGGTATTAAGGGTTTAAACTATCTACTAATGCGAGTATTCCAGCTGAAGAGAATACGACTATCAGCATAGAGGAGTTTATAATAATTATTCCTATTAATAGAATTGATAGTGAACGGTACCATCTAGGCACTTCTTTGGAGATATCGGGTAACTTTCGTTTTTTACCTGAGCTAGGTTGGACGATTAAACGAACAAACATCAATGTTCGGAAAAATGCGTAAGGCCATCCCGTAAATAGAGCTAGTTCGAAAGTGTTAAAATAAGGTTCTGTAAAGTAACTATTGACAACTTTTTTTGGCATTAAAATATGCATGATACCTATAAATAATGTCTGGAGAAAAATAATCAATATTCCAGAAAACATTAAGTATCCAATAATATTCCAAACTAATTGCATATGGCACCCAAGTTTGTCTTTGAAACTAAGTCAGGCTGAGAGCCTAAGTTGTTGTATGTAAGCACAGCTGCTTTACCGGAGGCGTACCCAATAGCGGTAGTACCGGCAGCGAGTACAATGGCAGTCCACCAGTCAATAGGGTTTGATACTAAAAATAGACCGACTAACGCGCTGGTACCCATTCCTACAGCTGTGCTAGTTATTGACTCAACAAAAATTTCATTCTTCTCATGTTGGTCTTGTGTATTCGCAATCTGAATGCAGGAAGCCGTTAGACCAACACATACTAAAACATGTCCGCCAACTTTAGATGCTTGAGCTATTTTATTCAGTTTTTCGGCTTGTTTAACTATATGAGCATTCGCAGGTAACCCTCCA
Organism: Vibrio sp. YT-18; assembly: GCF_033337345.1. Lineage (NCBI taxonomy): Bacteria > Pseudomonadati > Pseudomonadota > Gammaproteobacteria > Vibrionales > Vibrionaceae > Vibrio > Vibrio sp. YT-18. The sequence goes on from NZ_JAWOQO010000008.1 coordinate 76,156, forward strand.
CTTCGAGCTATGCGAATAGACTCGTAAGCTTTTTATTATCAAGTGATAAATTTAGCCTTTCATATGGAGCACCATACATGTTTAATATAATTGATGATAAGTTATCATGAGTTTTTATTTTATACTCAAATAATCCCGACACAGAGCACCTCTAGCTAATAATTTGTTTGTGCAGATACTAACAAAAAACTATATTTAAAAAGGTTTATTTTTTGCATTCTAGACTTTCATTTTAAAAAGTTACAAATTAGCTGATGTATTTATTATTTGTATGAAATTGTTAATGTGATTTTTTACATTTAAAGTGTGATATTAAACTTGGTTGGATAAGTGAAGGTCATACATGATTTGCTAGTGATAAAAAATACAAGTGCTAACATTGTAGAGTTTATGATAATTACCCATATTGTTATGAAGGATAATAGGCGGTACCACCTAGGCTCCTCTTGGGATACATCAGGTAACTTTCGCTTTTCACCTGAGCTAGGTTGAACGATTAAACGAACAAACATCAATGTTCGGAAAAATGCTTAACGCCAACCTCCAAATATAGTTGGTCGTGTATAAAATTGATAAACTTAAATGGCGAGATGTAAGCCTTGCACAACTAACAAAGGTTGGTTAAACAAGGCTAATAGTCGGTTATGGATGAATAACGATTTGTTGCTCCTCAGTCATCACAAGTGTCGCTTTGCTTTGTTCGATAAGTTGGGCAGCATAAGAAGGGGTAACGGCCTGCATATCACCTTTAGATCGAAGAGTTAAAGACTCCCACGCTTGATCTCGATATTTCCCTGCTTGGGTGTATTGAATCAGTACTTTCATAGCTTCACGCTCCGGTGTGGTTGACGTGCTACTTAAGTTAACGATCTTAGGTTGGTTGCGCATCTGTTAAAAATGAAACATTAGTTTAACCAAATGTGCATTTCCAAATATCGCGCATTGAGCAGAGCAATTTATAATCCTTGTGATGGAAGGATGAAGAACACTCAATCTTTCGATTCATACTGCGCAATATAATGTTTGAGAGATTTGGTTTCCGCACTCTGAAACTCTTCATCGTGCATACGCAGTGCTTGGATACGGTCGAGGCGGAACTGGCGGTAGTCGTCGCGCAATTCGCACCAGGCGACCAGCGTCCAGACTTTGCCCCAAAAGAACTGGCCTAACGGTTGGATTTTTCTTTCGGTCACTTGTCCGCTTTCATCTTGGTAATCCAAACTGACCTTTAACTGATGATCAATCGCGTGGCGCAGGAGCTGCCCTCGTTTGGCAGTCTCGGATTGGGTGTGATAATCGGGCACAATCAGCGGACAATCTTCCACTTGTTGCTTGAGCTTATCGGGCAATACCGAAAGTATTTTGGTGGACGCAGAGTGAGACGCTTCGGCGAGTTCGGCATCCGACCAAGCTCGAACCATCCGCATACCCAGTTCAAGCGCCATCATCTCTTTTTCTGAAAACATCAAAGGCGGCAGATGAGAGCCAGCTTGCAATAGGTAGCCAACACCTGCTTCACCTTTAATAGGAACACCAGAACTAAGCAACGACTGAATATCGCGATAAATCGTACGTTCGCTAACTTCCATTCTTTCTGCGAGCTCTTTCGCTGTCACGGCGTAACGCTTTGCGCGCAGAAGCGTCAGTAGCTCAAACAGTCGTTCTGATTTGCTCATGATGTTCCTTATCTAGACCTACTGGTTGTTAGTGGTAGTGTGGCTGATTACTTCTCTAGCTCACTGCACATTTTTAAGTTGTGATGTTTAAGCTCGAAGCTTTCGCAGTCAATCATTGATAACAGAGGCTGAAATTCAGCGGCTTGCTTAATCTGTTTTCCCGCCTGTTTGGCATCGTCCATTGAACGCCAGTAAATGATGTCTGTCCACACATCGTCCGTAGCTTCGTGACTGAGCGAGCGATACAAAAAGCCCGGCAGATTCTTCACAAACGTTTGTGACTGTTTGGCAGCGGCGATCACGTCTTGCTCTGTTGTGCCTGCGGTTAGACGAAATTGCACAGTTTCGATAACGGTTTCCATATTGTGATTCCTTATTGGTTTTGGCGGATTGCCTGTTGAGTTCCAAATAAGGTTACGCGGATGGAATGTCAGAGCATGTCAGTAGTGAAATCTCACTCACTTATCATCAATATGGTTATTTTTCTGGGCTATTGTAACGATCCCAGTAAGGTAAATCTGTGCCGAGCTTTTCGCTGATAAAATCGATAAAGGCTCTTACTTTCAACGGCATGTGCTTGCGCTCAGGGAACACCGCATAAATGGCGTGTTCTGGTAGAGAGTACTCTTCCATCACCGGTTTTAGATTTCCTGCGGCAAAGTCTCTTCCTGCAATAAATGTTGGCAGTTGCGCAATGCCCGAACCTCTTAACAGCAACTGGCGAATGGCTTCGCTGTTATTGACGATAAAGTTTCCTTTTGGAAGTACCTTGTATTCGCTGCCGTTGTTGATGAACATCCATTCGACGCCGCCACGGAAATAGGAGTAGCGCAGGCAGTTGTGACCGACTAAATCACTTGGTTTTTGTGGTGTTCCAAACTCCTCTAAGTAATCTGGTGAGGCACAAAGCACATTTTTACAAGGAGCGAGACGTTTTGCGATTAGATTGGAAGAGGTGAGTTCACCAATACGGATCCCCAAATCAAAACCATCTTTAACCAAATCGACCATTTTGTCTTCGAGGTTTAAATCCACTTCAATTTTCGGGTAACGAGCGAGAAACTCGCTGATCAAAGGCGCGATATGCAGCACACCGAAAGACATCGGCACGGTAATTTTGAGCCGACCTTGTGGAGAGCCTTGCAGCTCCGATACCGCGTCCACGCCTTGTTGGGCTAGGTTGAGCGCTTGAGAGGCGTACTCAAAATAGCGTTCTCCCGCTTCGGTCAGGCTCAGCTTACGCGTGGTTCGGTTAAGGAGACGAATGCCCAAATCGTCTTCTAGTTGGTTGATGCGTTTGCTGATCGCCGATTTCGTCAGATTCAGCTGTTTGGCCGCAAGGGAAAAGCTGCCGCATTCGACAACAGCAACAAAAACGGGCAGGGAGGCAATCGCGTTCACATCAATCTCCTATTATCGTGAAGCATTTATTGTTGAGCACAAGGATACAATTAATTTCCAATTATAGAGATTATCTTCAAGAAGAAAACAATCTAGACTATGCACCAATATTACGACCTTGATTTTGGGAAGAAGAAAATGAAGTACGATTGGATCCTGTTTGACGCTGACGAAACCTTATTCCACTTTGATGCTTTCAAAGGTTTGCAGCTTATGTTTTCTCGCAAAGGCGTAGATTTTACTGAACAAGATTTTGCTCATTACCAAACCGTAAACAAACCGCTTTGGGTGGATTACCAAGACGGCAAAGTAACGGCAGATGAGCTAAAACATAAGCGTTTTACCGAGTGGGCTGAGAAGTTGAATACCACAACAGCAGATCTCAACAGTGCATTTTTAGAAGCAATGGCCGATATTTGCAGCTTGTTGCCAGGTGCAAAAGAGCTGATGGAAGCGCTGCAAGGCAAAGCTAAAATGGGCATTATCACCAACGGTTTTACAGAGTTGCAAGCAATTCGCCTTGAGCGCACAGGGATGACTGAGTACTTCGATAAAGTGGTGATCTCTGAACAAGTGGGCGTAGCAAAACCGGACTTAGGTATTTTTGAATACGCGATGCAGCAAATGGGCAACCCATGCAAAACGCGCGTACTGATGGTGGGTGACAACCTGCATTCCGATATTCTGGGTGGTAATAATTTTGGTATTGAAACTTGCTGGTTAAATACCACAGGCGCAAGCGTCGATGAGCGTATCGCACCAAATTACACCGTTGAGTCTTTGAGTGAACTAAAGAACATTTTGGTGGCGTAACCGAATCGGGTATTATTCCGCAGTAACCCTCAGAAAAATCAAGGAATAATCATGTCAGACATCAAACAGCTAGACAGCAAAGTCGTTTACCAGAATAAGTGGATGACGGTGCGAGAGGACAAAATTTTACGTCCGAGCGGCGCAGAGGGCATCTATGGTGTGGTCGACAAACCTGATTGTGCTGCGATTCTGGCTATCGATAACGGGATGATTCACTTGGTTCAGCAGTACCGTTACACCGTAGGTCAACGTTGTTGGGAGATCCCACAAGGGGCGTGGGAATCAAATCCAGATGCGGATCATCTTGAGCTTGCCATAGGCGAGCTGCGTGAAGAAACGGGCATGCAGGCGAGCGCCATGGCGTATGTCGGCGCGCAGTTTATCGCATACGGCTTTTTGAATCAGACATGTCACGTCTACTTCGCCAGTGACTTAACGGACGTGGGCAATCAACTCGACAGTGAAGAAGAGGATTTGATCACTCGTGCTTTTTCTGTTGAGGAGTTCGAACAGATGATGATCGACGGCACGATCAAAGATTGTGTCACCATCGCCGCTTATGGTTTGGCGAAGCTGAAGAAATTCATTTAGTTATCCATGATGATTTTTTAATGAAAACAGCGGCCTAGTGCCGCTGTTTTTAGTTTGGGTGAGCTCGTTGAGCCATCGCTTACTCGTCGATTTTCTTACCTAAGATTTCCACTTGCGCTTTTTTGGTCACCCCCGCGACTTGCAGCGCAGTGCTGCCAACCGATTCATAGTTCAACTCGATCTTGTCTAATTTCGCGCTATCTTTTGTTGGTAGGCTTAAGCTTCTTGATGACATGCCTTTAGTCAGAACACCTAAACTGTCGAACGTCTTTTCCTGACCATCTTTCATGATTACTTTAACGCTTTTCAGATCGACCGTACCTTGCGTACATTTGATTTTTATGTGGCTGAAACGAGTGTTAGCAAATGGTGACAGTGGATTGACTGTGTCGGTTTCCGATTTAAAACTGACGGTTTTATCTGCAATCTTGTCCCAATCGTTGTCTCCAGCAACCGATTGGAAAGAGGCTACAGTCGCTAAAAGACAGAGTGCGATGGTGTTGAACAGTTTCATAGCTTTTCCTTACCTTAGGTTTAGATATTCTGTTTAATCAGTTCGATGACGTGTGTGACTTCGTCTTGAGTTAAAGCCCCTTCTTTCACGAATAAAATTTCGCCTTGTTTATTTTGTACGATAATCGCAGAACTTTCTTGCTGCAGATCCCAAGTTGTTGCTAATACGCCATTTTTGTCTAACACCATGGAAGACCAAGAGAATGTCTTTTTGCTGTCCTCTGCCGACGATTTTACAAATGTACCGGTTCCCCAAATGGCGTCTTCTTGGTTGATCACGGTCGTGGTCTGATACTGATCTTCAGGAAAGTGAGCGGCAGTGATTGCTGACATCAGCGGCGCGTTCATCTCTTTAGCTTTACTACGACCTGCAATGGCTTGTATCACACGGACTTTGCCTAACATCTGCTGAGTTGCCCAAGGTTGATAAGCCACATCGTCTCCTTGCAGCGTCATTTCGCCATAGGTATCAATGCTGACGGATGGGGTAGTTTGACCGACAGAAAGGTTATGAGAGAAGGCGAGTGTCGGGGCGAGTGCGAGTAAGAGTGACAGAACAGATGGAGTTTTCATTGGGGGTTCCTGTAACTAAGTGAGGTTAGAGCGAATCAAAATAAGGGGCAAATACGATGCCCCTTATCGGATTTGGCGATTAGTTAGAAAGTACAACGCGCGCATTTAACGGTTGCAGCGGACGATTGTTTTGTCCCATGACTTCCATCAGTTTCGCGGCTTGATCTTTGGATAAGGTTTGAGTGTCTTTAAGCACAAACCAGCGCACACCTTCTGAACATGGCGGTGTGGTTAAAGAGCCGTTAAATCGATAGTAGTTTGCAGTTTTTGGCAGTAAGTCTTTAATCTCAAACGTATCTTTAAAGAAAGTGGTTTGATTCTCTTGTGGGATTGCGTTGATCAGTTTAGACAGTGCTGCGTTTTGATCGCCAGCATCAAACATCACCGAAATTACCGCCAACTCGCCATTTGCGTTGGCGTGCACAAAGTGCGCTTCAAGTGGATATTGGCGGCCTTTGATTTGGTTTTCTGAAGGTGTGTGGAAATGGAACTGTTGCAGCTCGAACGTCTCGCCATCGATGGTGAAGCTGTTACGTCCGTTCACTTGCGCTTGCAGCGTATGACCATTGTTGGTTAAACCAATGACCTGACCAGTGTACGAAAGGTTCAGTGCTTCCAGTTTTGCATCGGCTGGGTTGTCGATGTTGATTGGGCTTTGGTTTTTCGTGGTTGCGCAGTCTTTGGCGATTTCTCCCCAGTGCTCTGGCCCGTGTTTGTCATTGCCATAGTCCCATTCAGAAGCCTGAGCCGCGCTTAGAGTGAGAAGTGAGAGTGAAAAAGCAAGTAGTGTTTGTTCATAATAATGTCTCTGTTCGGTCGCCTTGATAAGCGTTGTTACAAGGCAATGACCTAGAGGTCTGATCACTGCCTGACAAATTAGAAACGGTGGCAGAGCTGGGTACCAATTAGGAACGCATTTGAATGGGTAACGCCCGTCACCATCGGTGCAGGAACACCTTCATACGCGTACTCTTCTACGTTGACATCTTCACCAATCAAGTACGTCATGCCGATGTCAACCGTGGTATCTGATGACCATTGGTAAGAGGCCCCCGCAGATAACCAGTGACGGTTCGAATCTGGGATAGAAAGCGAAGTCAGCTCATCGACAGGTGTTTTGTCGAACATGTAACCCGTGCGTAGTGTCCAACGTTCATTGGCGTACCAAGTCGCACCGATGGAGTAGTGCGCGGAGTCTTGCCACTGAAAATCTTTTAGCAACTGATCATCAGCTTTCAAGCTGTCAAATGCTGACCAACCAATCCACTGCACAGAATAGTGCAGGGCAAATTTAGGTAAGACGCGGTGATAACCGGAAAACTCCGCAATATCCGGTAGCGGCATAGCAAGCGAGTCGTACGATTCGCCAGCAAAGTGGATGTCACCCTTGGCATCAATGTTAGGGCTGTGCTTGTAGCTTAAACCTAAGCGATGACGTTCGTTAAACTCGTACATCATGCCAATGTTCGCGCCAAGCCCAATGCCGCCAGCTTCCACATCAAGTGCGTTGCCTTTTACGGATCCACAGCGTTGTTCTAGTTCGTTTCCAAGTACGTTCCCACCAACGCAAACACCCACGTCCATATCGCGGTACAGCTCACCAGAGCCGTAAATCACATCAATACCACCACCGATACTAAAACGATCGTTCACCTTGTATGCCAAGCTTGCGCCAAGGTTGACACTCGCTACGCTGGTGACACCGCCAAAAACAGGTGCGCCATAGTTTGGTTTAAACTCCATGTCGGTTCCGAAGTTGGAGTATGCCGATAAGCCTAGATACCAGTCGTCGTTGATAGGGTGAATAAAGTAAAAATTGGGTACAACGGCTGGTTGACCAACGCCATCGACGTCATCAATGTCGGTCACGGTTTGAGAGAAGGACGGGGTAATGTCAGCTTGAGGGGACGGAGGAAAACCACCCATACCAACATTGACATCCGCATTAATGTTAGCTCGATGATATTGCGCATTTTTAACGGTAACGTCAGGTTTGACGTAAGTGACACCGAACGATAAGGCATTTTGTTTAAACAGCGTCATCGCTGCGGCGTTACGGCTGACTACAGACGCATTATCACCAATGACGGCATCACCAGCAAAAGCACGACCAAGACCCGTCGCCGAATGTTCGTTAATTTGAAAACCACCGGCATACGCCGTCGAGGAGGCTAACCCGATTAATAAATAAATCGGTGAAAGAGTTAATTGTCGCTGCATGTTTTTCTCATGAATTAATTAGAAGTTGTATTGCAACGAAAATCAGTAAAATAAACAAATCTGACCAGTGCATTTAAGAGTAAAACTAACAGTGTGCTGACAATAAGTAAATTTAACTTAATAAATATTTATTGTTGAATTTATTAATGCTTCATGGCGTGAATATAGTGGTTATTTTACGTGTAAATTAAATCCTGAACCTCTATTTTTATTTTTGCGGTATTACTTCTCTATTTTTATTGTACTGACTGTTCCCTAACAAATAGAGGGAAATCCAGCGATAAAGTGTCCGTGATGGAAACTCTGAGTCATTTGTATTTCCATTGCATCCCAACGTTGGTAGTTCGAATCAGCAAGAGAACTATCGTTTAAACCCACATGACACACTCCTCTCGGTCTTACCTGTGTTATGTGGGTATTTTTTATTTAACTTATCACTTAACTCCTCTTGAAATTCAATCATCAAAATGGCCATAATGAAATTTAAATTGATGGAATGTTGAATAATTTTGGATTTTACTGGTTTGTTGGTATTTAAAAGTTTTGTTTATAATACTTATAACTTGAATTTCTATATTAAAAATGATCTTTGTTATATTTATTGAATGATAAAGTTTTGAAGTGACTATAATATCTCGGATTTTTCACGTTAGTGAAGTTATTCCTTCAGTATCTTGACGTTAATTTACCTATCTTTACGTCTCGTACCCTGTACGGCTAAGACAAATAGCAGTATAAAATCAAAACGATTATTTACTTCACTCCTGCTATGAAACTCAATAAAAAATGGCTCGTTTTGTGTGGCCTACTTGCTATTGGTGCTGGTGGTTATCATTATCTGCAACGTCCAGAACCCATTTCTCCTTACGCGACAGAAGTCGTTCGCAAAGGCAATATCGAAAAGGCGGTATTAGCTAACGGCATGTTGCAAGCGTCCAAATTGGTGAATGTAGGTGCGCAAGTATCTGGGCAAATTCAACGCCTCGCTGTGAACTTAGGGGATGAGATAAAACAGGGGGACTTGATTGCACAGATTGACAGCCTGACTCAGCAAAACAGCCTCAAAGAAGCCCAAGCGTCTCTTAATAGTCTCAACGCTCAGTACCAGGCTAAGCAAGCGCAGATTAAACAAGCAAACTATGAATACGTGCGCCAAAAAGGCATGTTGGCAGCGAAAGCGAGCTCACGAGCTGATTACGAGAATGCCGAAGCGACGCTCGCCATCTACAAAGCCGAGTTAGCGCAACTGGATGCCGAAATCGAGAAAGCCAAAATCAACGTCGACAATGCGCAGTTAGATCTCGGTTACACCACCATCAACGCACCGATGGATGGCACGGTGGTCTACACCGCGGTGGAAGAAGGACAAACCGTAAACGCCAATCAAACCACGCCAACTATTATCGAGTTAGCCAAGCTAGATACGATGACGGTGAAAGCCGAAATTTCGGAAGCCGATGTGATTTTTGTTCACCCCGGCCAAACGGCGCTGTTCACCATTTTAGGCAAACCGAATCAGCAGTTTAAAGGTACATTGCGCGCCATTGAGCCGGGGCCAACCATCATGGATGGCGATGACAGCGATTTGAGCATTTCAGATAGCGACGCCATTTACTACAACGCTGTATTTGATGTGAAGAACCCGCAAGGTATTTTGCGCATCGGCATGACTGCGCAAGTTTCGATTGTCCTTGAGCAATCGGAAAATACCTTGATTGTCCCTTCACAAGTCCTGCAAAAATCTGGCGGCAAAGGCAACTATACCGTGCCAGTGTTTGAACAGGGCCAAGTGGTGCAAAAGCCCGTGACTGTGGGTATTAACAACAAAGTGAACGCAGAAATTCTCTCAGGTTTGAAGGAGGGCGACCAAGTTGTTCTTGGCAATGCTATGGATGGAGAATCATCAAGCCGAGGTGATCGTCGTCGACCTCCAATGAGGTTCTAAGATGAGTGACGTGCTTTTAAAAGTTGAGGATTTAACTCGACGTTTTGTCTCTGGCGACGAGTCGCTTACTGTGTTGAACCACATTAATTTAGAGATAAAACGCGGTGAAATGGTCGCGATCGTGGGTGCATCAGGCTCTGGTAAATCGACGCTGATGAATGTGCTCGGCTGCTTGGATAAACCGTCCAGCGGTCGATACTTCATTAATGGGCAAGATGTCTCGACGTTGGAATCCGACCAACTGGCGGAGCTGCGCCGCGAGTATTTTGGCTTTATATTCCAGCGTTACCACCTGCTGGGGGACCTAACCGCGGTGGCAAACGTGGAAGTACCGGCGGTTTACGCGGGAGTTCCTCATCGTCAAAGAACGGAGCGAGCGCAGTCGTTATTGGCACGCTTAGGGCTGGAAGATCGTTTGACCCACAAGCCCAGCCAACTGAGTGGTGGCCAGCAACAGCGCGTGAGTGTTGCTCGTGCACTGATGAACGGTGGTGAGGTGATTCTCGCCGATGAGCCCACTGGCGCATTAGACAGTCACAGTGGGCAAGAGATGATGGCACTGCTTAAAGAGTTGCATCAACTTGGGCATACGATCATCTTAGTGACTCATGATATGAACGTGGCGAACTTTGCGGATCGCATCATTGAAATCAAAGATGGTGAAATCATTGCAGATACGCCAAATGCACAAGTTGTAATCAATGAGCAAGCAGCAAAGACACCGAGCGCGTCTTTTCATCGCCCAGCGCAAGCCGCCAGTAAGTGGTGGAAGTGGGACAGTTTTATTGACGCGCTCAAAATGGCGCTGCTGGCGATGTCTAGCCACAGAATGCGCACGTTTTTGACCATGCTCGGCATCATTATTGGTATAGCTTCGGTGGTTTCCGTGGTGGCACTAGGTAATGGTTCACAACAGCAAATTTTGTCGAATATTTCATCCATGGGAACAAACACCATTGATGTCAGGCCGGGCAAAGGGTTTGGTGACCGCCGCTCCGGACGAGTGAAAACGCTAACCGCCGACGATGCTAAATCGTTGGAGAGTCTACCTTTTGTCGACAGTGTCACGCCGTCTTTATCCAACAGCTTAACCGTGCGTTACGCCAATCAGGATGCAACCGCGTCTGTGGAAGGGGTTGGGGAAGATTATTTCCGTGTGCGCGGTTATGAGATCGCCAAAGGTCAGTTTTGGGATGAAGACAGCGTGAATTCGCTCGCCCAAGAAGCAGTGATTGATGACAACACCAGAAAGGAAATGTTTGCGGATAGAAATCCGATTGGTGAAGTGATTTTTCTAGGTTCATTGCCAGTGCGTATTGTGGGTGTCACGCAGAAAAAAGAAGACGCGTTTGGCAACAGCGACGCGCTGAAAATTTGGGTGCCATACACCACCATGTCGGGACGAATGATGGGACAACGCTACCTCAACGGCATTACTGTACGGATTGATGAGAACGCCCCAAGCGCAGCGGTAGAACAGAGCATCATCAACTTGTTAAAAATGCGCCACGGTACAGAAGATTTCTTCACGATTAACACTGACACCATTCGTCAGAGCATCGAGAAAACCACCGCAACCATGACGTTACTGATCTCAGCGATTGCGGTGATCTCCCTAATTGTCGGCGGAATTGGCGTAATGAACATCATGTTGGTGTCGGTGACAGAGCGCACGAAAGAGATCGGTGTACGAATGGCTGTGGGTGCGCGGCAAGCGGATATTTTGCGTCAGTTTTTGATTGAAGCGGTACTAGTGTGTTTGTGTGGTGGCATTGCTGGTATTGGCTTGGCGTTTTTGATTGGTTTTGCATTCAGTACATCTGGCAGCAGCTTCCAAATGATTTACTCAATGAACTCGATCATCTGGGCGTTTATTTGCTCAACGTTGATTGGCATCGCTTTCGGCTTTTTACCCGCTCGCAATGCCGCCAAACTCGATCCGATAGAAGCGCTAGCGAGAGACTAAAAATGAGTAACACAATGAAATTCAAAACTCGATTGGTCGCGGCTGCCTTAAGTGCAGTGTGGTTGTCAGGTTGTGGGTCGCTTATGCGTAGCGACTATCAAGCTCCTGAGGTGCAAGTGCCTGCAAATTGGCAACAGATGCATGTTGCGGGTGATGTCAGTATGGATCCTTGGTGGTTGGCGTTTAACGACCCAACGCTTAATCAATACATTGCTCAGGTGTTGGCTCAAAACAACGATTTGACGCTGGCAACGCTAACGCTAAAGAAAGCGCGTTTACAGCTGGGTTTAACGCAAGATGACCTTTTCCCTACGTTGAGTTCTTCCACATCAGGACAAGTTCAAAAATCTCTTGATAGCGGGGAATCGGCAGATAGCTACAGCACTAACTTGTCCGTCAATTACGAGTTGGATTTGTGGGGAAAAATCTCGGCAGACGTTGACCAAGCCAAGTGGACGGCGATGGCAAGTCAACAAGATCGCGAGGCGACCGCACAAAGTTTGGTGGCAACGACGGCATCGTTATATTGGCAAATCGGCTATCTAAAACAGCGCTTAAACCTCAGTCAGCGTAATGTGGAAGACGCAGCTCAAACGCTACAATTGATTGAAAAACAGTACCAACTTGGCGCTGTGGATCAGTTAGATGTGCTTGAAGCCAAACGTACGTTGGCAAGCTTACAAGCGCAGCAAAGTGAGTTTGAACAGAGTTTACTTGAGGCAAACAACGCCTTTGCGATTTTGTTCAATCAACCGCCGAAGAGCATCAGTGCAAACATCCAAATGCTGCCTGAAGGCGATATGCCATCGTTGAGTGTTGGTGCTCCGTCTGATTTATTGATCCGCAGACCCGACATTAAAGCAGCGCTTTATGAAGTCAAAGCCGCGCTAGCAAATAAAGACGCAGCAGATTTAGACTACTTGCCCAAGCTGACGCTCACTGGGGCTTTGGGTGGATCGTCACAAGCGCTCAAAGACCTGTTTTCCAACCCTATCGGCAGTTTAGGTGCGGATATGACGTTGCCGTTTTTGCAGTGGAATGAGATGAAAAATAGCCAAGCCATTGCCGATTTAGACTATCAATCGGCTATTGTGAGTTATCGCCAAGTGTTGTACGCCGCATTCCAAGATGTCGAAAATGCCTTGTCAGCACGCGAGAAATTGAAGTATCAAGCGGCGCGTTTACAAGAGCAATATGATGCCGCAAGTGCCGCTGAGTCCATTTATGCTGCGCGGTATCAGTATGGCTCGACGTCGATCATGGACTATTTGAATGCACAAGAAGACACCAGAAACGCGCAAGCTTCTTTGTTGGAAAACCGCTACAACCAGTTTCTCACTCAGGTTACGCTTTACCAGTCTTTAGGAGGAACCGACGTTGCGCCGTTGTAATTAGGGATCAGCGCACACTAGCGAAGCGTCATGCAACAAAGCCTTTTTTGAAGGTATTACTGGTCCCATTGATGGGGCCAGTAATAAAAGCTTAAGTTACTTGGCGAACTTCTTGAAAGGTGCATCAACCGGAGTGTCAGCTAGGTGATTGGTGTAGTTACTCATCACTTTTTGCGCTAGACCAAGTACAATTTCAAGCAGTTGCTGCTGTCCGTAACCCGCCGCAAAGAACTTCTCTATCTGAGACTCTTCCACTACACCACGTTGGCGCACCATTTGAAGCGTTGTTTCTCGTAGTGTTTCAAGTTTTTCGTCTGCCAATGGTGTTTGGTTGACGAGAGCATCAACAATCTCCTGATCCACTTTCATTGACGCCGCGATCGCACTATGAGCAGGAACGCAATAGTGACAACCATGTTCAACGTTGATGGTTTGCCATACGACGGTCAATTCTTCTGCGTTAAATGATGTTTGTTGAAAGAGCTCATGCACAACTTGATAACCCTCAAGCAAGGTTGGCGCTTCAGCCATAACAGCATGAAGATTTGGTAGCATGCCAAACGCTTTGACTGAATTTTCAATCAGATGCTTTGATCCTTCGGGTGCGTTTTCTGCGGTATACAGTTTAAATTCTGCCATGTTTAAATCTCCTGTAATTGGATATGAGCGGATTAGGCAAGAACAGGATAGTTGATTTTGAGCGGTCGCTCAATATAAAATTGAGCATATGTTCAAAATTGATAATTGCTCATGGCGAATACAAAGAAATTCCAACGTGATGAAGTGGTGAAAGCTGCCTCGGATCTATTCTGGAAGAAAGGTTTTCATGCAACATCTACACGTGATTTACAAGATAGCGTTAATCTGCGTCCTGGAAGTATCTATGCGACGTTTGGGTCAAAAGAGGGGCTATATTGTGAAGCGCTAAAAATGTACGTTGCGAACTTACAAGCCCTGTTTGAGTTGCATTTAGCTCAGAACACAACGGTTCTAGATGCAATAGAAGCTTTCGCGATTGATGTGGTTATCAATCAGCGAGACTCCAATCCCAGTGAAGTGTGCATGTTAGTCAAATCAGCAAGTGAATTTGCTGAGGATTTTAATGCGCTGCGCAATCAAACAAACAGCTTAGCAAACCAATTTGAATCTTTTCTTGCAAAGCTGTTTGAGCGAGCAATCGAGAATGGCGAAATTGAAGCCCAGGATACATTGCTTCTTGCTCAGTTGTTCCAGGTTCAGTTTACGGGTATACGAGCCTACTCATACCGCAGTGATGATGAAACCTTAAAGACGTTGATCTCTATTATGGTGAACAGCTTCCGCGGTAACGTACCAAAACAGAACGCTGAATGAGACTGCTCAAAGTCAACGTCTCTAAATCAACGGCTTGAAGTAAGCGAGCTCAAATAAACCCGTTATCGGGGGTCGATGTCGATAAAAAATGACCACGAAGCATCGTGGTCATTTTTATGCAGATTAACTTGCAATGAACAACAACGGCTTATTAAAAGCGAAACTCTTCTAAGTTATTGCTGCTTTCTAACATTTTTTCAGCCACATAACGATGCGTTGCTGTGGTTGGGTGAGTCACATCCCAGAACACGAACTTATCTGCGCCAGATGCTGCACATTCAGAACGTAATGAGTGAGTGTACATGTAGTCAACAGAGGATGAACGGTTGATGTCTAAGCAAGGGTCGCTTGCATTTACGAAACCGTGTTCTTCTGGTGCCGAGGTTAACTTCTCAAACAGTGCGTGTGTATCAAACAATGCGATGTTGTAGCCTTGGGCTTTGTAGTACATCGCTTGTGCTTTGATGAACTCGTTCATCTTCAATACTTTCGCACGAATCGTTTCAATTTCTTCCTGTGTTGAGTATTTGAACTGTGGTGCTTTGGTTGCATCAGGCAGTGTCATCAACATGAAGTTCTTCGCGCCAGCGTCTGTTAAACGAATCAGAGCTTCAGCGTAATCCGCTTTTACTTCCGGCACGCTACGGTTGTAGTTCATGAAATCATTTAAACCAAACTCTAACGTAAACAATGTGTTAGCAGGGTTGTAGTTCTTCGCCAGCTTTGTGTAGGTTAAGTAAGAAGAAACTTGTTCGCCGACACCAGTTAGCGCGATGTATTGGTTTTCACCTGCTGCGCCACCAACTGCCCAGTTGTATAGCGGTAAGTTTTTGGCTTTAGCAACGTATTCCGTCCAAACAAAACCGTTTGAGAAGTGACCCAAGAACCAGCTATTCGGGTTAGGAAAGCGCCATTGGGACGCGTTAAAGATGTTGCCTGTATCAGACAAGCTATCGCCTAAAGCCACTACTTTGTTTATCTGATCTGGTTGCATTGCAGCATCATTGCTCCAGATCGTGTGGTTATAAGAATAACGATTGTCGGCAGCAAAAAATGTAATGTCTGCGTTCTCGTTCGCTAGATCTAGTGTTTCTTCACAACGCTGACGAATTACGTTTTGTGAGGTATTGGTGTAGAACATGTTTTTAAATGAAACAGAGCTCCACCAATAACCATCGATAGTGAAGTCACTACCATCTTGGTTTTTTGCCCATTTCCAATCGGTAGCCGCATCGTCCTTAGAGTGGCTCGTACGATACCAGCATCGAACGTACGTATAAGTTTGATTTTCTTGCGCGCTAACCACTTCAGCCGCAGAAACCATTGCCGGTGATAAAGTTGGCTCCTCTGCAATGGCGGAGGTAAGCGGAAGTAATGCAGTTAATAGTGTGATTGTTTTTTTCATCATTCACTCTTCTTGTAATGGTTATTGTTCCGAATGCGTGAATACGCTCGGCTATAACAGTATTTAGATGAGAATTTTTCTCACTAAACCTTCTAATTCTGAGTAAATGCTCAAGACAGTCAACAACTAAATATTCAATATTTCAGTTTTGGCACCACGGTCAAAAAATCCATTCAGCATAGCAATCGATTAAATGGGTGATATTTAGAATAATTACTCACTAACATTAATTTAACATTCACTTTTTGTTAATTAAGTAATTGCTTTATAAGGTTTTGTTGATGATTTTTAATGTTAACTTAAAGTGTTTATTGAATGATCTTTTGTACAAATTTGTATATTCATGAAACAAATTGTTTGGCATTTTTGCTCTGTAAACTATAGCTGAAGCTCTCATGCAAACATCATGATGATGACTTTTCATGAGAATATAGTGAATAAAAATTAGCTCAAATAAGGAATAGGGCAAATGCACTACACAACAAGTAAAAAACAAGGCTTATTTTCGTTGTCTGCCGTAGCAATAGCACTGACCACTTCGATGTCAGCGTTTGCGGCTCCACCAATGGGATTTGATGAATCTAAGTTACCGACGAAGTACATCGTCAAATTCAAAGAAGATGCGGTCAGCCGTTCTTCAATGGGTGGTAACTCATTCTGGGGGCCACGAATCGCGCAGGAGTCTGTTCTAGAACAGGTGAAGGCACGTAAGGTGGAAAAACTGGGTAATCGCGCCATTTACAGCGTTGAATTGGATGGCGATGACTTAGAGCCGCTTCGCAACCGTAGTGATGTGGAATACGTGGAAGTCGATCCACCTCGCTATTTGCTCAGCGAAACGACCCCATGGGGATATGAAGCGGTTAATGCTCAACTGCTAGCTGACTTCAATGCGGGTAATCGCACTGTATGTATTATCGATTCAGGGTACGACATTTCGCACTACGACCTAAGCGGTAACCGCGTTGCTGGTACTAACGATAGTGGTACGGGATCATGGAGTGATCCGGGTAACAACAATGCCCACGGTACTCACGTCGCGGGTACGATTGCTGCGATTGCCAACACCGAAGGTGTAAAGGGTGTGATGCCAAACCAGAATGTTAATTTGCACATCGTGAAAGTATTTAACGAATCGGGTTGGGGTTACTCATCTGGGCTTGTTAAAGCAATCCAGACCTGTGCCGATAATGGTGCTAACGTTGTGAACATGAGCCTTGGTGGTAGTCAATCAAGCCGAACTGAGCAAAATGCACTGCAAAATATTTACGATCAAGGCGTTCTATTGATTGCCGCTGCAGGTAATGATGGCAATACAGCGCACAGCTATCCAGCTTCTTATGACTCAGTGATGTCTGTTGCGGCTGTTGATAATCAAAATGATCATGCAGCGTTCTCACAATCTACTAATCAAGTTGAGATCTCAGGCCCGGGTGTGGCGATCTTATCAACGGTTACGGTAGGTGAAGGTAAACTTTCTGATATTACCTTGAATGGTGTAAGCCAGTTTGATCGTGGGATTGTTCCTCACAATCGTTTGATCAATAACGGTTCTTCGTATGTTCCGGATCCAATCGCGGGTTCAGTAACGGCAATGCTAGATAGCTGTGATGTATCTGGCGGTAACGTTAACTGTGGTGATATGTCGGGCAAAATTTGTTTGACTGAGCGTATCGGCAACCAGTCTTCAGGAAACTACCCTGAAGTAGATGCGGTTCAGGCTTGTTACAATGCGGGTGCGCGAGCTGCAATCGTATACAGCAACTCTGAACTACCTGGTTTACAAAACCCTTTCTTGGTAGACACAAACAACGCTTATCGTATGGTTTCGGTAACGGTTGATCGTGCATTTGGTCAAGAGCTGTTGGGGTATGTTGGTCAGGAGATTACTGTTGCAACAACCTCTGGTGAAGATTACGAGTACTACAATGGTACATCAATGGCGACACCGCACGTAACGGGCGTAGCTGGCTTGGTGTGGAGTTACCACCCAACCTGTACTGCAGCGCAAGTACGTAATGCCCTAGTGAAAACTGCAACAGATATTGATGTTGCTGGTCGAGACAACCGTACTGGCCACGGCCTAGTTAATGCTGAAGCGGCGAAGCTGTTCTTGGACGCTGGCTGTAATGGACCTGATGGTGGTAGCTCTTCGGACTCTAGCTTCTCAAATACCAGCCCTGTTGCGATTCCAGATAATAAATCTTCTGGCGCAATCAGTGCAGTAGAAGTCGATCGCTCTGGTGATTCAGGCACAGTAAGTATTGACGTTGATATTAGCCACACTTACATCGGTGATCTACGAGTGACTTTAACGTCACCGACTGGTGGAGAAGTTGTACTTCACAATAATACTGGCGGCAGCGCTAACGATATAAAAAACACGTTCCAAGCGGATTTTTCTGGTTTTGAATCGCAAGGTACATGGGAACTAAAAGCGGTAGACAGTGCCAGAAGAGACACAGGCACCATCAACAGTTGGACTCTGACCTTTCAATAAGGAGTGACTATGAAGAAGTTGACCTTACTTTCTTTGTCTGCGGTAGGCGCTACCGCACTATTGGCAATCGGACTGAGCTCAAGCAGCTTGGCAAACAATCAAGGATTTCCTCTCGTGGATGAACGCCAAGATCAAGCCGAGCAGCAACCTGAACGTTACTTTATTAAGTATCATGAAGGAAAAGAGAGCGAAGTGAGAGCGCTTCTTCGTCAGCACAACATTGAAGTAGTCGACGCTCTGGTGAAACAACATGTGTTGATTGTGGTGGGTGAACAGGCGGAAGTCGATAAGCTCGCCGCTCACGATGCGGTCGAATACACCGAGCAAGAGCCGACAAGGAAGCTGCTATCTAACGGAACTACGCTTCAATAAGCCAAACCTCCTTAAGATAGTGCCAAAAAGAAAAGCGCCCCTCACGTAAGGGGCGTTTGTTTCATTTATTTGTGGAAGATGAAGACTAAGGACGCTCACCTGCTGCTAGGCGACGTTCGATATCTGCCACTACTTCTGGGAAGTCAGCAATGGTGTCGATGAGGTAATGCGGCGAGCTCTTGAGCAATTTTGCACGCGCTTTTTCACGAGCGGCATTAAGTGTTGCTTCGTCCGCGGCTTGGTATTCTTCAAACGTCAGACCCGCTTCGTTACCAGAAAGCAGCAAACCAACGGTCCACATACCGGCGTTGTGACCTTCATCGATGCCCGGTGCGGCGTCATCTACTTTGATACACGCATTAACGTCGGTAACATTCAGCTCAATCACGTTTTTCAGCGCCATAAATGGTGCTGGGCGACCACCTTGCGGCAGGTCATCCGTTGCTACTACGTAATCCGGTTTGTAGCCGTAATCCGCAGCCACTGGAATCAGTACGTCCATCACTTCGCGAGGGTAACCAGAACAAGAACCGATCTTGATGCCTTTGTCTTTAAGACCATTCACAACTTCAATCGCATTAAGGATTGGGTCTGCGTGGTCAGCCACTTTTGCTTTTTGTAGCGGCATGAATGCTGCGTAGATAGCGTCGATGTCTTCGCTGGTCATTGAGCGACCAAACTTCTCATTCCAGCGCTTATCAACTGCAGGAATACGACCCACTGCTTGGATGTGATCCCACTTACCAAGCCCCATTGGTTCACGCGCTTCTTCAAGATCGATATCAAAATCAAAGCCTTGTTTGAACGCTTCCACAAAGATGCTGGTTGGCGCGAAAGAGCCGAAATCGACGATAGTGCCAGCCCAGTCAAAGATCACTGCTTGAATTGGTGAGTTGCTCATGTTCAATCCTTTTTCTTGCTTGCCAGAGCGCTGCCTACACATTGGAACTGCGCTCAGGATAATTGGTTTTGTTGAGGTCTATTGACCCTAAAAGTAGTTAAAGTCTTTGCACACTTTGGCGATGGCTTCTTCGAAGATCGCTAACGCTTCTGTTAGTTGTTCGCGGGTGATGATCAGCGGTGGGCTGAGTTGAATCACATTGCCTTGCGATACCTTAAAGCTCACTCCGTTGTTGAGGCATTGGTACAGCACTGCTTCCGCTTCGTCATACGCGCGTGCTTTGCTTTCGTGGTCAGTGACCAACTCAATGCCCCACAACATGCCGATGCCACGAACATCGCCAATCACAGGGTACTTAGCTTTCATCTCTAGCAGCTTTTCACGCATGAACTGGCTGTCGGCTTTGGCTTTCTCTAACAAGCCGTCTTGCTCAATGGCTTCCATGGTTGCCAGTGCTGCAGCACAACCGATAGGGCTTTTCTCATGAGTGTAATGACCCATGGAGATTTGCTCGGCGGTGTTGTATTTGTCTTTGGTTACCATGGCTGCGATAGGCACTAAGCCACCACCCAAACCTTTACCGATGCAGAGCATATCTGGCTCGATGTCGTAGGCTTGGTAGGTAAACCATTCACCGCTGCGACCCATGCCGTTAGGAATGTCGTCGATGATCAACATGACATTGTGTTTGTCACAGATTTCTCGAATGCGTTTCCAGTAGGCTTTGCTCGGCACTTGTACGTCGGTATTACGAACTGCTTCTGCGATAAACGCGCCCACGCCGCCTTCTTTCTCAATCACGTATTCGAGGTAATCGGCGTAATGCACATCGCTGCCGTCCGCGACTGGGAAAGCACCACGGTAAGATACGGCTGGTGGGATGCGCTCAACACCTGCCATTAATGGTCCCATACCTTGGCGGAAACACGCTTCGCCGCCCACTGAGATGGCATCCAACGATGCGCCGTGGAAGGAATCCCACAGAGACACCACCTTGTAGTTGCCCGTGATGTGGCGCGCTAGTTTAAGTGCCATGCCAACCGCAGATGTGCCACCCGGAGCAAACAGCACGCGGTTCAATTCGCCGCCACAGATTTGGGTGAGCTTTTCGGCACATTCAATTGCGGTCTCGTTGGTAAAACGACGTGGTGAAAACGGCAGTTTGGCAATTTGCTCTTGCACGCGTTTAATCACATGCGGGTGAGCATAGCCCAGCTGATGGACGTTATTGCCATGGAAGTCCATGTACTTTTTGCCGGTAGCATCTTGGATATAGATGCCTTCTGCTGCTTCCAATGTATCCAAGCAAGGTGTCGACATAGCTTGATGAAGAAAGACCTCTGAATCACGCTTCAATAATGCTTGCGTGCGTTTGTCGTCCATCGATGCATTCCAAGCTTGGCGCGCTGGTGTTGTGTTGACATCGCCTTCGCTGCGGAAATGGGTCGGTTTGATATTCTGAGTCATAACGCTCTCTCAATCAGAAGGCTGCTTTACGCAACTTGCCAATACATTGCTTTTTCAATCGCACCGATTAAGCGCTCGATATCTGCTGGGTAAACTTCACCAATGTTGCCGATGCGGAAGCAATCTGCGTTCGATACCTTACCCGGATAGATCACGAAGCCCTGCTCTTTCAAACGTGTGTAGAACGCTTTGAACTGGTAATCACTGTGCGTCGGAGAGTAGAAAGAAGTGATGATTGGCGAATGAAGGTCATCACTCAGTAGTGGTTCGAAACCCAGAGAACGCATTCCTGCAACCAGTGTTTTCTGGTTAGTTTGGTAACGGTGATGACGCGCTTCAATGCCGCCCTCTTGTTCCAGTTCTAACAAGGCTTGGTAGAAAGCGCGAACTGTGTGCGTTGGAGACGTGAAACGCCATTTGCCGTGGTTCACTTCCATACAGTGCCACTGGTCGTAAAGATCAAGGCTCAAAGAACGCGCCTGACCTTGGCACTTTTCTAGCTCAGTTTGTTTCGCAATCACAAAGCCAAAACCCGGTACGCCTTGAATACATTTGTTTGCAGAGCTGATCATAAAATCGATGCCTAGCTCTGCGATATCGATAGGAATGCCACCAAAGCTCGACATGGCATCGAGAATCACGACTTTACCGTGTGCTTTTGCCGCAGAAGCAAATGCCTCAATTGGGTTAAGCATGCCAGTGGTTGTCTCACAGTGAACAATCGCCACGTGTGTGATTGTAGGATCCGATGCCAATGCAGTTTCCACCTCGTTCAAGTGTGGCTGTGATGTTTCGCCTGGGGAAACTACATGGCATGGAATATTTAGGTAATCAGCGATCTGAGCGATACGTGCACCGTAAGCGCCGTTGTCGACAACCAACAATTTTCCATCTTTGCCAATGGCGCTGCCAATCGTTGCTTCCACTGATGCGGTGCCGCTACCTTGCATTAGTACGCTGGTGTAGCCGTCTTGCTCCGTCGCTAGTGTTACAAGCTTAGTGCGGATCACTTCTACAATGTCTTTGTTGTATTCATCATCCCAAGTACACCAGTCTTTTAGCATGGCTTCACGTACCGTTTCAGAAGTAGATAGAGGACCTGGAGTCAGTAGTAGGTATTCGTTTTTCATCTCGATTTCCATCAGAATAGGCTAATTGGTCTACACCAAATTTCGAGTTCACTCTAGCGAGGAAGAAAAGGGCAGTAAATAGGCGAATCTCCAATTTCATAAAACTTTAATATCCAGAAAATGGCGGATCAATTGAACGATTATTCATCGCAAATTTTCGTAAAACTGCCATTTAATGGTCATGATTTCGTCACAAAGGCTCAGTAGGGTGTATATCGTCAACTGGTACAGACCAAATGAAAACTTAGCCAAATTAACTGGAGAAAATGATGAAAAACCGTTTGATGAAAGGATCGCTGGCTGCACTTGTCTCTCTGCTAGCTACGAATGCAATGGCAGCACAGGAAGTCACGGTTTACACCGCTTTCGAAACTGACATTCTTGCGAAATACAAGTCTGCGTTTGAGAAAGATAACCCAGATATCAAGATTAAGTGGGTTCGCGATTCCACCGGTATCATGACGGCGAAATTGCTGGCAGAAAAGAACAACCCTCAAGCGGAAGTGGTTTGGGGTCTTGCTGGCTCGTCAATGGCACTGCTTAAAGATGAAGGTCTTCTTAAGCCTTACACACCAAAAGGTTTGGAAGAGCTGCACGCGAACCTAAACGACCCTCAATCAAACCAAGCTTGGTTCGGTAACGATGCGTTCTTCAACGCAGTTTGTTTTAACGAAGCGGTAGCGAAACAACTTAACCTGCCTAAACCAACGTCTTGGGAAGACCTAACGAAGCCGGTTTACAAAGGTCACATTGCAATGCCGAACCCAGCTTCTTCAGGCACTGGCTACATGCAGGTTTCTGCTTGGCTACAAAACATGGGTGAAGATCAGGCATGGAACTACATGCGTGACCTAGACAAGAACATTGCACACTACACGCACTCTGGCTCTAAGCCATGTGTTCAAGCGGGCATGGGTGAAGTGGCTATCGGTATCTCGATGGCAAGCCGCGGCGCGAAGCTGAAAACACAGGGTGCACCACTTGCGGTTATCACACCTAAAGGTATTGGCTGGGAATCTGAAGCCGTTGGTCTAGTAAAAGAGTCTGATGCAGCGAAGCGCGTTGTCGACTGGTCAATATCTAAAGCAGCAAACGAGCTTTACGTAGAAATGTACCCAGTGGTTGCACATAAAGAAGTGAAAGCGACCGTGTCTAACTTCCCGAACGTTCAAGAGAACATGGCGAAGATGGACTTCGCGCAAATGGGCAGTAAGCGTGCAGAGATTCTAGCGGCATGGTCTGAGAAGTTCGACGCGAAATCAGAGCCAAAGTCTTAATTGAATTTGCTTTGATTTGAATACTGAAATCCACCTCGGTTGAGGTGGATTTTTTGTTTTTGGAAGAGGCGAGAGTCAAAAGCCTTAAAGCAGCAACCCCACCTAACCTCCCCTTGGCTTTAACTTCTGGGACTACAACAGTCACGCTGGTAAAGGGGAGGGACTAACTGTACTTGTTGTTCGTGATAGTGAAAGCATCATAGTCTGTATAAAGGGGGGCACTAAGCTAACCACGAAAAAGAAAACCCTCCCCCTTGATAACCACATTCAAATGCATGGCACACCATGCTGAGAAAAGGGGGAGCTGGAGGGGGTTGTAAAAGTTGAACGCAGCAAAAGCGTTAGTTGGAAATTTCTTAGCATTGTGCTTGTAAGAGATTCCGGATGGCTCGCTTAGGCTCGTCCGGAATGACCACCTTGAGAGCAGATGAAGTCTCTATGCGTTAACGTATTGTGTAACTGAAAGGAAGGAGAGAAAGCTCTCCTTCTAAAGTCTTCGTATATCACATGAATAGTTCGAAAATCTTACCAGCTAAAGCAGCTAGAACTCCTCTAGCTACTACGGGTAAGGTATCGCGAATTGAGTCTTTCAGTGGATCTTTAAATCTCATCGCATGCTCCTTAATTAAGGTTGCACCCGAAAGTTCACTGATTTATAGTTTCTTCAACGCAAGATATCAGTAACCTTCGGGTTAGTTTTATCTACTAAGCCCTAGTTGATTGCAGTCATCTGGGGCTTTCCTTTATGCACTACCTGTAGCGCACGCTTGTTTCACTTCTCCTCCCTAATCGTTTTTGTTAAAAAAGCACAATATATAGTAAAAAAATCCTTTTAAAACACAGGATAGTGTGGCTTTTCTTATACTGTAATTTAACGGTATTTAACGAGAAGCACCAATTGAAAACATTGATTTTGATCAATTAACAATGGGTAGCGAGCGACAACAAATCGATCTTATTGGCGTTGATCTCAGTTGCGAAGAAAACTGTGAAAATTGCAAAAACAGAGCGAAATCTACTTGCTTTTCTGGGCTGCCTTATCTGTCAAGGCGTGTAGATCCTGTTATAGATAAGATCCGTCAAAACCTGTCGGATTTTAGTAACGCATTTGTGATGAAAATGTATGAGGTGCATAAGTGTGCAATTCATAGAGTGAAGCTTAAACTTCTATAACAAACCTCATCACCCTTCATCTATTTGTCATCTTCTGGCTATAAATTTGTCATTGGAACGTAACACTCCAAAACTAAAGTTGGTATATACCATTTGGAGCGTGTGTTATGTCAACTAACCAACATTACCTAAATATCGAAAATGTAGTGAAGCAATTCGGACAGTTCACTGCATTAAAGAAAATCTCGCTAGCGATTGAAAAGGGCGAGTTCGTTTGTTTTCTTGGTCCTTCTGGCTGCGGTAAAACCACTCTGCTACGTGCTATTGCAGGTTTAGACTTGCCAACGTCTGGTGCAATCTTTCAAAACGGTCAAGAGACCACATTCCTACCACCAGAGAAGCGCGATTTCGGCATCGTATTCCAATCTTACGCGCTGTTTCCGAACCTAACTGTGCAAGAGAACATTGCGGTGGGTTTGAAGAACCAAGGCATGTCGACCAAAGAAGCGTTAGAGAAGGTGGATTACTGGCTAGAAACCATTGGTCTTCCGACCTCTGGCGAGAAATTCCCTAACCAACTTTCTGGTGGTCAGCAGCAGCGTGTGGCACTTGCTCGCGCATTGGCGTTGTCTCCGGGTCTACTGCTGCTTGATGAGCCGCTGTCAGCGTTGGATGCAAAAGTGCGTGTTCACTTACGTGACGAGATTTGTAAGCTGCAACGTAAGCTTGGCATCACCACCATCATGGTTACACACGATCAGGATGAAGCGTTGTCGATGGCGGATCGTATCGTGGTAATGAACCATGGTGTGATTGAGCAAGTCGGCACACCTCAAGAGATCTACCAACAACCAGCCACGCGCTTTGTCGCTGAGTTTGTCGGCAGCATGAACTTTATTGAAACCTCAGTAGCAACGGACTCCCAAGTACGCATTGCCGAAACCTTGATGCCAGCGCCAAGCTTGACCAATCGTAAGATCCAACGTGGTGATCGCTTCGACCTTGCGGTGCGCCCTGAAAGCATCAAGTTCGTTGAAAACTACACCAATTCTTTACCTGTGCGAGTTACGGCAACCGAATTTCTGGGGGCGTTTTTCCGCATTGATTGCGTATTGCAAAACGACAGCTCAACGAAAACCATCGTCGTGGATGTGCCTGTGGAAACGGTTCAAAAACTCAATATCAAGGCGGGCGATGTACGTTACATCCAGTTTGCTGAAGAAGGGCTGCATGGTTACGCCGTGCCCTCGGTTGATAAAGCGCTAGCAGCGTAGGTGTAAACATGGATGCGAAGACAATGACGATGAATAGCCTGACCACGCAAGACAAAGCAAAATCCTTACGCGGACGTGTTAGCCGCGACAACCTTGTGTTGTTTGGTTTGCTTGCTGGCTTGTCGACCATGATGGTGCTATTCATTTTAATGCCGCTTTGGGCAATGTTGACCAAGAGTGTGCAAAATGCCAATGGCGAATTTGTCGGATTGGCGAACTTTGCGACGTACTTTTCTTCTTCAAGCTTGTGGGTGTCGGTGAGTAATACCTTCACTTTGGGCGTGATTGTGACCTCAGTAGTGGGTGTGCTTGCGTTTGGTTATGCCTACGCGCTGACTCGTTCCTGTATGCCGTTTAAAGGTTTGTTTCAAATCCTAGGTACTGCGCCGATTCTCGCGCCTTCGTTGTTACCAGCGATCAGTTTGATTTTCCTTTTCGGTAATCAAGGCATTGCCAAAGAGATGCTGTTAGGAAGCTCGATTTACGGCGTGATTGGTATCTCGATGGGTTTGATTTTCTGGACCTTCCCTCATGCATTGATGATTTTGACCACTTCGCTGCGCACTTCAGATGCCCGCTTGTATGAAGCAGCGCGCGCACTTAAAACTTCACCCATCAAAACCTTCTTTATGGTGACGTTACCTGCGGCGAAATACGGTTTGATCAGTACGCTTATTGTGGTTTTTACATTGGTTATCACGGACTTTGGTGTGCCGAAAGTGATTGGGGGCAGCTACAACGTTCTGGCGACTGACATCTTCAAGCAAGTCGTGGGACAGCAAAACTTTGCCATGGGTGCGGTGACTAGCATTATGTTGTTATTCCCTGCGGTAATGGCGTTCGGCGCAGACCGCTGGGTACAGAAAAAGCAAAAGAGCTTATTCGACACACGTTCAGTGCCTTATCAGCCTGAACCCAACAAAGCGCGCGACAGCATTTGTTTGGTTTACTGCAGCATCATTTCTATCGCAGTGTTGGCTGTGCTTGGCATGGCGGTGTATGGCTCGTTAGTTACGTTCTGGCCTTGGAACAAAGCTCTAACGCTAAACAACTACAACTTTGCTGAAATGAGCACTTACGGTTGGAGCCCATTCTTCAACTCACTAACACTGGCAGGTTGGACAGCGGTTATTGGTACAGCCATCATCTTTGTCGGTGCGTACTGCATTGAGAAAGGGCGTGCGTTTGGTCCAATTCGTCAGGTGATGCAAATGCTCAGCGTGGTGCCAATGGCGGTACCGGGTATGGTGCTTGGCTTGGGTTACATCTTTTACTTCAACGATGCGAACAATCCTCTAAACGTACTTTATGGCACCATGGCATTCTTGGTGATTAACACGGTAGTGCATTACTACACAGTGGGTCACATGACCGCCCTGACAGCGCTAAAGCAGTTGCCATCGGAGATTGAAGCCACGGCGGCATCGGTGAAGCTTCCTCAATACAAGTTGTTCTTTAAAGTGACATTACCTGTGTGCTTACCTGCGATTTTGGACATTGCGACTTACTTGTTTGTTAATGCATTAACCACCACTTCTGCGGTAGTATTCCTTTACTCAACCGATACGATTCCGGCTTCGGTCTCGATTCTGAATATGGACGATGCAGGTCAAACTGGCGCTGCAGCGGCAATGGCTGTCATGATCATGATTGCTGCCGCAATTGCGAAGATTGTTCAGATGACTTTGGGTAAATTGTTAGAAAATCGCACACAAGCTTGGCGCAAAAGATAAGGACACTTCGTGCAATACGTAAAAATTAAAGATTCGATTGTTGAACAGATTGAAGCGGGCATGCTATCGCCGCGTCAAAAACTGCCAGCAGAGCGTAAGTTGGCGGAGTCGTTCGATACTACACGCGTCACTCTGCGTGAAGCTTTATCACTGCTGGAAGCAGAAGGTCGAATCTATCGCGAAGATCGCCGAGGTTGGTTTATCTCACCCGAGCCATTGCGTTACGACCCAACCCAAACGCTAAATTTCCCGAACATGGCTAAAGCGCAAAATCGCGTGCCAAAAACGGAGTTGGTCGCAGCAAAAGGAACCTTGGCAAACAAACAAGCTGCGCGCTTGTTGGACTTGCAGCCTTTCTCGGACGTGTATCGAGTCGACCGTGTGCGATACCTTGAAGATAGACCTGTAGTATTCGTAACAAACTATATTCGCCCAGAGCTGTTTCCGAATCTGCTGGACTATGATTTGTCAAACTCACTGACGGACATTTACCGCGAGCATTATGGCGTGACGTATCAAAAGATTCGCTACCGCATTTCAACCAGCACCTTGTTGGGTGAAATGGCTCAGGCACTGCGCGCGACAGCCGGTACGCCAGCGATGGTAGTGGAGCGCATCAACTACAACCAGCACGGTGAGTTGATTGATTGCGATATCGAGTATTGGCGACACGATGCCATCAGCATTGAATCTCTGGCGGAACTCAATCGTTAAGTGGATTTTCTCATTATCTAAGGCTCCATCTCGGGGCCTTTATTTTATTCAGACAGGGACATTGAAATGGATTTGTTGGCGATTGGTCTCGTCGTTTTTTCTGCTGTTCTCCATGCGGGTTGGAATATCCTTGGTAAAAGCAACTCAGGCTCTGGGCTCGCGTTTACTATGGCCGCCAGCTTTTCTGCATGTTTCATTCTTACCCCTTATTTGATTTGGTATTTGGTGACCATTGGCTGGACATCATTACCGAGTGAATTTTGGGGATTGCTGTTCATTAGCGGCATTTCACAAATGGTCTATCTGGTCGGTTTGATTGTCGCTTATAAGCACGCAGACGTGGGTGTGGTTTATCCCATTGCTCGGGCACTGCCAGTGATGATGGTCGGCGCAATCAGTGTTGCATTGGGACATGAATTATCTAGTCAGCAGTGGCTTGGGTTCTTGCTGATTACCCTTGGTTGCATGCTGGTGCCACTGACGAATTTTCGTCAAATGATATTGGGTTCCTATTTGAACGTCGGTGTGTTCTGGGCATTAATTGCTGCAATAGGCACAACGGGTTACTCGGTGGTCGATAAAGAAGCGCTGAGTTTACTCACAGGACAAGCATCAGATATCTTGAATGATCAGTACAGTGCAATCTTCTACTTGGGCGTGCAGTTTTGGGCAATTGGTATTCCAGCCCTTGTATGGTGCTTAGTTACGGGCAAGCCAGATGAGATTAAGACTGCGTGGCAGATCCGCAAAACAGCCAGCATGGCAGGGGTAATGATGGCATCCACCTACGGCTTGGTGCTGTTTGCTATGACCATGACAGACAACGTGAGTTTGGTCGTAGCACTAAGGCAAATCAGCATTGTGTTTGGATTGTTTATGGGGATTTGGTTTCTGTCTGAGAAATGGTATCTCACCCGAGGGCTTGGCGTTACTTCTATCGTGGCGGGGATTATTCTCGCGCTTGCGTATTGACCTATATTCACGAAAAAAGGCAGCGAATGAGCCTCTCGCTGCCTTTTGTATTAACTTGTAAGCCTTGTTTAAAAACGCAGTTGCGCACCAAACATCACGCCGCTAGAGTCAAAATCGCTGTTTTTTGAGTACACATATTCTGCATTCAAACCAAAGTGTTTATAGCTCCAGCCGATACCGCCAGCGGCTTCCCCTCCGACACTTGAGTGTTCGATGTTCTTGCTCTGACCGTTCACTTTATAAGTGTATTCGAGAGTGTAGAGAGTGACACCTGCCTTGCCGTACAGTTCGAAACCTGAACCCAGAGGATAGCTAGCATAGCCACTCAAGCGAGGTCCGGAGAAGCTCGTATCGGTGACTTCTGAAATCGGACTCACGAGTATCGAGCCGATACCGTCAAACGCGCCTTTATAACCTGCTTCGATACCAAAGTTATGTGTTGGCATGTAGCGGTAATATATTTCACCTAAGAACATGTCGCCTGATTCTTTGCTTGTCGGAGCATCGTAGTTCACATCGCCATAGCCAATGTTTGTACCTATGATGTGCTCACTGGTTTCTGCATTGGCTGACAAAGAAAAAGCCGACAACACTAAAGCAGTAATGAATGAATAACGCATGAACGCTTCTCCTTAGCTTTTAGCTTGCTCGCCTTTTAATATTTGTTCGAAAGTGACCTTGGTGTTGTCTAGCCATTCATAACGGCGACGATACATCGAACGCTTAGAGCGCGACATGCCTTCGATATCTCTACGGGGTGCATTTACATCAATTGAGTAAAAATGACGATTGTATTCGGTGCCGCCCAATTCTTGCCAGAGTGCATCGTAATCCGTTTTTATTCGCCCTTTGCTGTAACGTTTAGCTGCGTAAGTATGGGACTGCGTTTTCACCGCTAGAATCGTATTTACTTCCCAAATTTGTGCGAGCAAAGTGAGCAAGCTCACCATCAAGCTTTTTGGTCTCTGTCCGTAAAGCTTACGAGTTAGCTTTTTAATTTTCGCGTTGTTTTCTTCACTGCTTCGCGGTCCTTGTAAGCCTCCAATCATAATGCTGCGTCCAGATTCGATGTGACCTAGCGTAAAAGAGAGCGTGTAGAAGTTGCCATCTTCAGCGCTGTGCAGCACTAGGCTCATGTCGCCTTCTTTTTGATAACGTGCTTCGTATACTAATCTCACCGAGTACAGTATTTCGTCAATTTCAAAAGAGGCTAATGTTAGGCCTTTCGAGTCTGTGTAGATTTCTTCGATTGTTTGTTTAGAAAACAGTTCTGAAATAGTTTTATAGTGATCAACTACCAAGTTAGAACGATCGAACGCTGAGTTGTTTTTGATGATATACGGACGAAACGGTTTCTCTAAAAACCGATGCGTACGTGTACAAAGCAACTCTAACAATGACGATTCAATATTGTCTGAAAGGTGCTTAAATGCACGTTTGTAATAAAGCGCACGTAAGATGAACTTAGCTCTGTAGGTCCAAATTGGCTTGTAGACATCAGCATAATCATCTGAGTAAATCGATTTGCTATGGTAAAAAATGGATTTGTTCGCGGTCATTTTCACTCCAGATTAACTTGTGCTCAATAGCGACAATTAAGAACCGACGGACGAGCAGCGAAGAACCCGAAAAGGAGGAATGCAAAGCACGACTGAAAAGAGGTGGTTTTTGCTGTGTCCGACATTTGTGTGAGGTTTTGAACACTGTTCTTTTGCTGGAATTCTAAGAGAAAATTGACCTTAGGTATTGTATGGTTTGGTAAGGAAGTGTCAGGTTGAAACCCATTGTTCAAAAGGAAGAAAATGCGAATGTCGGCTGAATATGACGTTGAGTTGCTAAGTTATTGTGAAATAAGTTGAACGAAAATTGAACATTATTTGAAATTGTTTTGACGTGTTTTAGGTCTTTATACGTACCTTATAAGTATCGAGCCAATTTTGGCCCGATGTAAAGGTAAGTAAGGAGAGGTTTATGAAACGCTTAACAACTTTAGCAAGTACGATTGCTCTGATTGCTGCACCTTCTATGGCTCTTGCTGGTGGTTATCAGTGGACAAACGATACCGAAACTATCCATGGCGACGTAATGGATAGCAAACAAGCGGCTTATGAAATGGGCCGAGACATGATCCAAAGCTACCAAAATAAATCATCTGGACAACTCCGTGATGAGTTTACGAGCCTTACAACGTATGTTGATCGCCAATCGTTTTCTATCACTGACTCAAAAGTCATGGTAAATGAGTTCTTGCAAAGTGACGGGCAAGTTGTTTACCAGCCTATTCTCAATGTTCAATACGAGTACCGCATGCGTGAACCTGGTAATCGTTAATTAATTTATTCGCTAGCATTTATAACTCTATTGCCTATTTAATCCTTGTTGTGAATTCGTTTTATTATTTTTGGGGAGCATTTGCTCCCCTTTTTATTATTAAATATATATTCCTGATGAATGTGTGTCTTAAATGTAATATCTCGTAAGAACCTATCTCAATAGGTGTTGCCTGAGTTAAATCAACACCTATTGAAAACACTGTAAATGAGTTCAACACAATACCTAATCTTCGATGCGCTCTGGGAAAAAATAGAGCCATTGTTGCCCGCTCACAAGACTAACCATCCTCTCGGTACGCATTGAAAACGAGTCGATAATCGTGATGCGATGAATGGCATTCTTTTTGTTCTCAGAACTAGTTGTCAATGGAATGCGCTTAACACAACGGGTATTTGTACCTCTAGCTCTGCGCATCGTAGCTTTCAATAGTGGTGAGATGCAGGCGTTTTTGAGCTATTTTGGCAAAATGGTCTGATTTACGAGGGTGTTGATTGGCGTTCTAGATCAATGGCTGCCAAACTAAAGCACCTTTTGCTGGCTATGAGCGACAATCCTTTTGATTCTTAGCACTGTTCATACCGACCACAAACCAGAATGAAACTGCTCAACTCTTTCGCTGGCTCTGTTTCGCTGACTTAACATCACCGCCTTGCCACTATTTTCTGTTATAGTGCTGATACCATAAACAACAATTACACCAGTTAATGAGAAAAATTATCTTACCGCTTGTCATGGTTGGATTTTTTGCACTTCCCACTGCGCTTAAAGCCAATACGGAAAACAATGCATGCAACGATACAACCACTGCTAAAACGCGAGCACTATTTTTAAAGCATTATCAGAAAAAAGATTACACAGCAGCCTACTACGCAGCTTATCTTTATGCTGATAGTTGCCCAGCTTTGTTTTCGGCGCATTCACCGTCAGTAGAAACACTATGGCTGCTTAGCGACTATTCTCTCGCGGCATCACGGAGCGATAATCAAAAAGCATGTGACGACATAGCCTCCCTTGTTAAGGCCGATACGTTACAGAAACATTCCCGTATCGCCCAAGCAATACAAACCAACCTTGGCCTATGTTCACTTAAGCAAACCGAATCACGGATTGATACACGGCTTACTCGCTCAAGTTGTGCTTTTGACAAAAACTTCCTTTCCGTGCCGGCATCTTGGCAAGGCAAAGTCGCAAATCATGACTCGATAGAATGTATTGGCCCCAAAACATTAACACAAGGGACATCACTAACCTTACTAAAGGCGGACACCGAAAATAAAGCAATTCGCATTCCCTTCGACGGTGTTATACCCAACGATGGCAAGACCCGTCTTCTCTTCCTTGGCGACGAACGCTCTATGATGGTTGCCTATGTCTTTAACACAGAAGGCCCCCTGCAACCCCAATCCGTTAACAAACGTACCGAATACTATTCATTACGCGCTTATCAAACCAACGAAACAACGCAACAGCAAGTCGCACAGCTCAATACCGGTATGGTACAGAGCAAAAGCGACAATGATTACTCACCGGAACACCTTACTGAGCTAGAAAAAACAATAACGACAGATTTTACCGTCGACCCATACAACTGGTGGGGACATAAAGCGCTCATCGACATCAATGAAATGGCTAGTGAGGAAAACTTCCTTGTCGCTCAATATAAGGATCGTATTGAGCTAATTTATAATCTTGGCAATGATATAAAGACGCTTGATTTGCTAACGGGTAACAAAAAGACCGTATTCACAGCACCTGAACAGGTCTATGTCCATAGTATCGAAGAATCACTGCTGTATATAAAAAACAAACAGGATGATTATTTTGAGCTAGATCTCACTGCAGCATCCCCCTCTCTGGTACAGGTTCCCTATGTGCCACCTCCGCACAAAGGACGCTATTCGTCCGTACCGCTAGTATCAGCCGACCAACAAAGTCAAATAAGCAGCGATGACGGCCAATTACTCGTTGAAAGCCCCTACCATAAAAGCATTCTGATTAATGATCACTACGAAAACTGGGTGATCAATAACCTTTCTTGGGGGGGCGATAGTTATGAAATCTATTTTGATAACTCATCAGCCTATGCCTGCATCTGGCGAGTTGATTTACTCAACCGTAAAATCGAACGAGTTATTCCGATAGAAGCTGCCGTTGAGCCCTATGGATTTCGTGTTGGCAATGTCCCTTATGTGGTGTATGTCGATAGAGACAAAGACAAACTCTATTTAGCGACCCCCATGTAATAATCAATCGTCGACTTCCCAAGTGATATCGCAGCCCTCGAGCTAAGAACCTATCTCAATAGGTGTTGCCTGAGCTAAATCAACACCTATTGAAAATACTGTAAATGAGTTCAACATAATACCTGATCTTTAATGTGCTCTGGGAAAAATTGAGCCATTGTTGCCCGTTCATAAGACTAACCATCCTTCGGTACGCATCGAAAACGAGTCGATAATAGTGATGCGATGAACGGCATTCTTTTTGTCTTTAGAACTGGTTGTCAGTGGAATGCGCTTAACGCAACGGGCATTTGTACCTCTAGCTTCGCACATCGTCGCTTTCAAGAGTGGCGAGATGCAGGCGTTTTTGAGCGATTTTGGCAAAATGGCATGATTTACGTTGGTGTTGATTGGCGCTCTATATCAATGGATGGCTGCCAAACTAAAGTGCCTTTATCTGGCTCAAAAAAACAGCAAAGAACCCAAAAACAAGGCATAAAACGCAGTTTGTTGACGGATGCGAATGGATTGCCACTTGCTGTAGTCAGCGTGGTGCCAACGTTCACGATATCAAATGGGTACTTCAAACTTTAGATGCATTAGAAAGCTATCGACCACCTTTACAAGCGCCACTGTATCTCGACAGAGGTTACATGATGAACTGGTTACTTTGAACTACATCCCTCATGTTCAATCACGAGAAGAAGAGGCAGCTAGCTTAAAACAATCGGATGATTTTAAGGCTCATAGTTGGGTAGTGGAGCGAACCCATAGCTGGTTAAACCATTATCGTAGATTGCTTGTTCGTTGGGATAAGAAATAGAAAACTACGAGGCCATGTCGCATTTTGCTTGTGGCCTCATTGTTTGGAATAAACCCCTTTTGGGATAGGATCTAAATATTTTCTAATGCTCAGCGTAAGTTTTTCTAGCTCGTTGAATATTCGGTAGGTTTGTAAAGTGGTGACAAAGCACGGTTGTGTGCGTCACTTCTACAAAGGATACCCGATGACACATCATTCATATTGGTTCAAGCAGGCAATTGAAGCTGAGCAACCAGAAACGCCACAACCGTTACAGCAGAACATTAATACTGACGTTGCGATTGTTGGTGGCGGATACACCGGACTTTGGACCGCGATTATGATTAAGCAGCAATCTCCGGAAAAAAAGGTAGTCGTGATTGAAAAAGGCCTTTGTGGCAGTGGTGCATCGGGCGCAAACGGCGGTTGTATGCTGACTTGGTCTACCAAGTTTCCGACATTGAAACGGTTATTCGGTGAAGAACATGCTGCTTGGTTAGTAAAAGAGTCGGAACAAGCAGTGCTCGAGATTGACGACTTTTGTCAGCAGCACAACATCGATGCGCACTTATCGTTGAAAGGGGTTTATTACACTGCAACCAATCAGGCTCAAACTGGGGGAATGCAGCCAGTTGTGGACGAGTTAAAGCGATTAGAAGTGAACAGTTGGCGTCGTTGCTCGGTGGAGGAACTGCGTGCCAATGCGGGTTCACCTCGACATATAGAAGGCTTTCACTCTCCAGTTGCAGCCAGCGTTCAACCTGCATTATTAGCGAGAGGGTTACGCCGTGTTGCTATTGATCTGGGTGTAGAAGTTTATGAGGACACGCCGATGACGCGTCTAGATTATGGAAAACCTGCCATTGTCTGTACACCTAAAGGAAACATTCAAGCGCAGCAGGTGGTATTGGCATTAAATGCATGGATGGTGGAGCAGTTTAAACAGTTCAAAAACAGTATCGTGGTGGTCTCTTCCGACATGGTGATCACCAGGCCGCTTGGTGACGCACTACCTCTATCTGGTTGGCAGGCAGGTTCTAGCGTGTTGGATTCACGTATCTTCGTCCACTATTACCGAGATACGCCAGATGGCCGTTTGATGTTGGGGAAAGGCGGCAATCAGTTTTCTTTCAATAACCAAGTTGACGCAATGTTTAACAAGCCAACACGCTACCAAGGTCTACTGCGCAAGTCGTTCGATAAGTTGTTTCCTCATTTGAGAGGGGAGGAGTTTGCTTATTCATGGACGGGGGGCTCTGATCGTTCTGCTACTGGTTTCCCTTTTTTCGGCGAGCTAGATAAACAGAGCAATATCTTTTACGGATTTGGTTATTCAGGCAATGGTGTAGCGCAGACTCGAATGGGCGGAAAGATCCTATCTTCATTGATATTGGGAATCGATAACGAGTGGACGAACAGTGGTTTAGCCAAAGGACCGTTGGGGTGTTTCCCGCCAGAACCGCTTCGCTGGACCGGGGCTATGATAGTGCGCAACGCGGTACGTCGCAAAGAGGAAGCAGAAGATAACGAGCAGACGCCATTCATCTGGGATAAGTGGCTAGCAAAACTCGCGGGACCAGCAGGCAAAGCGGATAAGCTTGACTAAACTGAAGACTTTAGCCACAAACGAGACAGTTTGCAGTGAAAGTCATTGGGGCGCGATGAAGCCTTGTGTTAGCCTCTGTCTTTCAAGCTCAGATTTAAAAGGTGAGTCATAAAATGAAAGTATTCAGCAACTTCGATAGCGGCAGCATTCACGTAGTGAAAGCGGACGACAAAAACGACATCCAACTCAAAATTCCTAACGACAATATGTCGGAATTCTACCAGTGGTTCCACTTCCGTCTTGAGACAGAAGCTGAGCAATCGCACACCATCAAATTGCTTGATTTGGCTAAATCGGCTTATCCAGAAGGATGGCAAGGTTACGATGTGGTTGCGTCTTACGATCGTGAAGAATGGTTCCGAGTACCGGCAGAGTTCGATGGCGACACGCTGACTTTCACTGTAATCCCTGAGCGCAGCTCAATTTACTTCGCGTACTTTGCGCCATACACGTACGATCGTCATTTAGACTTGTTACACATGGCACAAAGCGCGCACCACTGCCAACTTGAAACACTAGGCCACACATTAGACGGCAACGACATGAGCTTGCTTACTTTCGGTGAGCCAGAAGAAGGTAAAAAGAAAATCTGGATGATTGCACGTCAGCACCCAGGTGAGACAATGGCGGAATGGTTCATGGAAGGTATGATCCAACGTCTGTTAGATGAAAACGACACGGTTGCGCGTGCATTGCTTGAAAAAGCGGTGCTTTACGTCGTACCAAACATGAACCCAGACGGTGGTATTCGCGGTCACTTGCGTACCAACGCAGTAGGCGTAAACCTAAATCGTGAATGGCAAACGCCATCAATGGAAAAGAGCCCAGAAGTCTACCTTGTGCGTCAGCGCATGCTGGAAACGGGTGTTGACATGTTTTTAGATATTCATGGCGATGAAGCGATTCCGTATAACTTCG
Source organism: Vibrio sp. YT-18 (assembly GCF_033337345.1). Taxonomy (NCBI): domain Bacteria; kingdom Pseudomonadati; phylum Pseudomonadota; class Gammaproteobacteria; order Vibrionales; family Vibrionaceae; genus Vibrio; species Vibrio sp. YT-18. The sequence continues at coordinate 113,338 of NZ_JAWOQO010000008.1, forward strand.
TCGCTGGCTCAGAAGGTATTCCTTCTTACGATGAAAATCTTGCCGCTTTAGAGACATCATTTAAGCAAGCGTTACTGACTATTACGCCAGAGTTCCAAGATGAGATTGGTTACGATAAAGATGAGCCTGGTAAAGCGAATTTGACGGTCGGTTCAAATTGGGTTGCAGAGCAGTTCAAATGCTTGTCTTACACAATCGAAATGCCATTTAAAGATAACAACAATCACCCAGATCCACTTTACGGTTGGTCTCCTGAGCGTAGTGTTTTGTTTGGGCAAGATGTATTAGCTGCAACGTTAACCGTAGCGGATAAAATTTAGCTCGACGAGTTAACGCTTTTTCATTATTTCGAAAACAGCTCATTTAAATGAGCTGTTTTTTTGTGCTCTCCAGATCCACGCTCCCCTGTAAAAATTTGTTGCCATTCACAAGCTTAAATGATGATTCTTAAATTTGAGAAAGTGGCTTTTTATGGTGATTTGCGTCACAGAAAGTTGGCTTCTTTGTGATATTCTCCGCAACGAATTGACTATGGCTAAACCAACGCAACGAACTTTATTTTTCGGTTGGGTATGCGGATGAAGCTCATGAATAGATGGTCTTGAGGTTACCTTTTTCCGTTTTACGTCATTGGCGTTTGAATATCATTTTTGATTCTTTCCTACGCTATTTAGCTATTTCTATTCGAAGAAAAGAGAAAGTTACGGCTTCATATTTTACGGCAGTATGCTGCCGCGATGTGTTGCTTTGTGTACAAGAAAAAGGAAAAGAATAATGAAAAAAATCGCTATAGCAGTGGCTACTGTACTTGCTGGTGGTGTGATCTCAAACGTTGCACTTGCTGACACTTACATGGGCGGTAAAGTAGGTTACAACTCTCTAAACGATGCGTGTTACCTGAACGAACCTTGTGACGACGACAGTTTTGCAGCATCTATGCACTTAGGCTACAGCTTCAACAAGTACGTTGCGGCAGAGTATGGTGTTGATTACCTTGGTGACTTCACTGCAAACTTTAAAAAGCCTGGCCTAAACACCGTTGATGGTGATCTTTGGGCATTGACGCTTGCTCCTAAATTTAACCTACCACTAACGGATTCTTGGAATCTATTCGCGAAAGTTGGTGCTGCATACATGATGGCTGGTGACGAGAAAGATTTCGTACCAACTGGCTCTCTGGGTGCTGAATACCAAATCAACTACAACTGGAGCCTACGTGCTGAATACCAACGCTACCAAGATATGTCTGATGATGTAATTGAAGACATGGATTCAGATTTCTTCGGTATCGGTTTCAACTACAAGTTTGGTTCTGAGCCAGTCGTTCAAGAAAAAGCCGTTGAAGAGGTGGTAGAAGCACGTCCTGCAACACGCATTGTAGATCACGTTTACCCTGCTCAAACAACAGCGACAGTACAATTCGACTTAGAAAGTGCAGAAGTGAAAGACGCGTCGAACCTTTCTGGTACCGTTGATTTGATGAATACTTACCCACAAGCTCAAGTTGAGATCACGGGTTACAGCGATACGACAGGTTCTGCTGCTTACAACAAGCAACTCACAGAAAAACGTGCGAAAGCCGTTGCTGACGAGTTCCAAGCAAAAGGTATTGCGGCTGAGCGTATGACAGTGAAAGGCATGGGTGAAGCTAACCCAGTGGCAAGCAACGAGACACGTCAAGGTCGTCAAATGAACCGTCGTGTTGAAGTGGTTGTTCCTGCGTTTGAATACCAAACAACTGAAAAAGCAGAATAATTCCTGCTTAAGATAAAGTTCCAAAAGCCAGCGTGTATCACGCTGGCTTTTTTGATCCCGCTTAACTAACTCAGTAGTTGTGTAGAAACATAGTTATATCGGGACGCTTTGACATGTGCTCAACATACGTAAACTCAGCACCTTCATCAATTTGTCATCACCAGTTCATAGCATGACAGCCAAGTGTTTGGGAGAATTATATGCAAAGTTTACCGCCGCTCAATTTGCTCCGAGCCTTTGAAGCCACGGCGCGACTACAGAGTTTTACAAAAGCCGCAGAGGAGCTAAATGTGACTCGTGCGGCCGTAAGCCAACAGGTGAAATCGCTAGAGTCACAGCTCAATGCGACGTTATTCGAGCGTAAGGGCACTCACCTTACGCTGACCTGCTCCGCGCAAGAATACTGGCCAGTGGTTAATCATGTGCTTCAAACATTATCGACCACGACGCAGCATTTATTTACTCGTCCCAAGAATACGCAAGTTAACTTACATGTCGCTCACAGCTTTTGCTCTCAATGGTTAATGCCAAGATTGGCTGATTTTCAGCGACAATTCCCAGACATCTCCTTTAAAATCTCGACTACTGCTAGTACAGTTCCAAGCGCCAGTGCGATTGCGGATATCGAAATTATTAACGGAGATGGAGATTGGCAAGAGCAAGAAGCCATACGATTAACCCAAGAAAACTGGATCGTTGTCGCAAGCCCGGGCTTTATGCATTTAAACCCGATAAATGACCTCTCGCAGTTAGCTAAAGTGCCTAAAATCTGCACTAGCGGTTATCATGAATCTTGGCAAGAGTGGCTTGCGCACCAAGGTTATCAAGGGAAGGTGAGCAAAGTCGTCGCCGAGTTTGAGCATTCATTGCTTGCTATTCATGCTGCGATTAATCAACTTGGCGTGTTGTTGGTAAGAGACTTTCTTGTTGAGGATGAGCTGCAACAGGGCGTATTAGTCCAGGTTGGAACTTGGCATATGCCAAGTTCTGGTGCACATTATATGATGGTTCGAGCATCCGAAAAATCACACGTAAACACCTTTGCTCAATGGTTAATACAGAGTCTTTAATGTTCGTTCAGCGAGTAAGTAGAGCGCATGTGTGGTTTGGCTATTATTAGCAGTAGCAAGTCATCAGTCTAGGACTGAGCGACATGCTTAATGACATCTAATAACCACTGATTTACCGGAGCTTGCTGTTGAGAGCGACGACAGCTCATCACGTAGCGAACATCAAGCTCTAGCCCAGCAGGAAGCGCGATACTCCGGCAACCCTTAGGAACATGTCCACTCATCGTTATGCCAAAATGATTCGTTTGCAGAAGCACTTTTTGAATCATCGCTGGATGCTCAATTTCCACTTTAGGTGTGGTTCTAAAACCTATATGTTTGAGCCTTTCCAACACTGGGTATCGGTAGTCGTTCCATCCCGGCGTTTTAAAAAGTATAAAAGGGTATTCTTCTAGTTCTTGGGAGTTTTGAGCGGGATGATCTTGTCGAACAAAAAATACCGCTTTTCCTCGCCCTAGTTCGGTCTGAACAATTGACTGTGGCAGATCTTCATCAAAGTAATGAATCGCAATGGCGTTTTCACCGTCAATTAATCGTTTTTTTGCTTCGCTACCCCAGCGCAAACATGAGAATTTTGCTTCTGGAGCGTGCTTTAGTAACTCCAAGTAAAACTTGTCACCAAAGTACTCCCAAAACAATGTGTTGGCATAAATAGTGATTGAACCGTCAAAATGAGCTGGTGAAAAATGCTGTGGTTTGATGGAATCAATACTGTTGATTATTTGCTCAAAATGCGCAATGTTCGCTTCCACAAAAGGTGTTGGTTCAAAGCCATTTTTGGTCTGAACGAATAGCGGATCATTGAGCTGAGTTTTCATCTTTGTCAGATTTTTGCTGATTGCTCCTGACGTTTTACCGAGTGATTCTGCGACTAACCGGACGTTACGTAACTCATACATCCGTTTTAATACCAAAATATTTTGAATATCCAGATTAACGCTCATACATTGTCTCGCTTGGCTTTTGTCGACAAATCATATCGCTGAATTTCTTAAGAAAAGACAACGCTCGGTCAATTTAAGTTGCTGCCTTATCCCTGATTTATTGAAGGTAACGATAAGTTATTCTTGGTTACATCAGTTTATTAGCATGGATTTCCATTTGGTAAATAATGGCTTTCCTCGTATGAGCGCGTTTCTGTTGTTACAGTTTTTCCACCGACAGAAAGTAAGAACGATAATAGAGGTGATGTATGAAAAAACTAATCGCACTTGTTTTGATGGTTTGCTCAACAAACGTAGCATTTGCTGGCGATGGGTCATACACGGGCACGATTGATATGACGATGGCAACGAAAAATCAGGTTGACGTAGAGCGTGCAGATTCTCAATTGACGCTGAAGGGTCGCAATGAAATGGCCTATGGCGGTGTAACAATCCATTCGGATGCTGCAACTCAAAAAATTGAACTTCGTGGTCGACGTGATTAATCGAATAGTTTCTTGTTAAGAAAATGCCGCGTTCTTCGCGGCATTTCTATATGTAATATCATCAGATCATAATTACCAGATAAGCGTATGGTGAGAAGCTAAGCGCAATGACCACCTGCCATTATTCGCATGGCGGTGCCATATGAATGACAGCTAAGCCCCCCAAAGAAGTTTCACGGTATTTTTTATTCATATCTTTACCAGTCTGATACATGGTTTCGATAACTTTATCTAACGAAATTAAGCATTTACTTGTGCGCTTTAATGCCATACGCGATGCATTAATCGCTTTCATTGCTCCCATGGCATTTCTTTCAATACAAGGTACTTGAACCAAGCCGCCAATCGGGTCACAAGTCATACCCAATGAATGCTCCATCGCAATTTCCGCAGCAATACAAATCTGCTCGTTACTGCCCCCTCTTAGCGCTGTTAAGCCAGCGGCAGCCATGGATGAAGAAACCCCAACTTCTCCCTGACACCCCACTTCTGCACCAGAAATTGACGCGTTAGTTTTATATAAGATGCCGATAGCGCCGGCGACTGCGAGAAAGTCTTTTAGCTGTTTAACATCGAGCTCTTTGATGAAGCGATGGTAGTACATCAATACCGCCGGAATCACCCCTGCTGCGCCATTCGTTGGAGAAGTAACGACTTGCCCTCCTGCTGCATTTTCTTCACTAACCGCAAAGGCGAAGAGATTGATCCAATCCATGATCTCCATCGGATCGTTTTCAACTGCAGCGTTGGCTTCGAGCTTTTTCAAAAGGTTTGGTGCTCGACGAGTGACATTTAGACCACCTTCCAAAATCCCTTCCGTATCGAAGCCACGTTGCATGCAGAGCGACATCACTTTCCAAATTTGCTCTGCTCTTTGGTTAATTTCTTCGTCTGAGCGAAATGCGAGTTCGTTTTGGAGGATCATGCCTCCCAAGCTGAAACCGTTCGTCTCGGCTTTTTCCAGCATCTCATCTGCGGATGTAAACGGAAATGGTACTGCGACCTCATTTTGTTGCGTGCCGTTCTCTAGTTCGTCGGCGGTGGCGATGAATCCGCCTCCAATGGAGTAATAAATTTCAAACGCTACTTGATCTCCAGCTGCGTCTAATGCCGTAATCGTCATACCATTTTCATGCAGGGGAAGGTTGTCGCTATGAAAGACGATGTCATGGTCGTAGCTAAACTCAATCTGGTGTGTACCGGCGAGCATGAGCGTATTATTGTCTATGGTATTTTGTAGCGCACTTTTGGCACTGCTCATTTTGATGGTATCAGGTTTATTTCCCATCAAACCAAGGACCGTGGCTCGGTCTGTATGGTGCCCTCGACCTGTCAGTGACAATGAGCCATAAAGGTCCACTTGCACCCGATGCACTTTCGCCATAGAGTCGCTAACTAGCTGAGTGAAATGGAATCCGGCAAGCATAGGACCATTAGTGTGGGAGCTGGATGGCCCGACACCAATTTTAAATATATCGAAAATCGACAGCATAATTGACTTCCTTTAGCAGTGAACCTTTATAAAGGTCTCTAGAACAGTGTTGTTAACTAGATGTTAAAGCTTGTGGGTCGGGAGTGAAAGAAGATTTTTGTAACACTGCCAACTAAGCGCGAGATTTTAAAATGAAGTTAGACAACATCGTCATCGTTTTAGGTAAACGCCTCGTCAATAACAGGTTGACCTCTGAGGGCATAACCAGAGTCGAAGCTTTGTCTTGTAGGACTGCATCACTACCGATAGAGCGAACGGTGATTGTTTTTTGTGGCGGAGTAACGCAAGGACAAAGTGTTTCTGAAGCAGAGGCGATGTACGCGTATTTTAGAACCCTAAACGCAGACTCTGTGAATCCGTTCCCTGAACGTCATATACTCTTAGAAACGGAGTCGTTGAACACGTTTCAAAACATGCGTTATGTTTCCCAAGTTTTGTGCAAAAGTGGGTTGTTCGAGTTATGGTTGGGGCATCCGGTTGAGGTTATCTTGCTGTCTAATGACTACCACCTCGAACGAATCATTGATATCCAGAATTTGATGGATGAGCAAGGCTTATTACGAGTACTTAAATCCGATTGCGAATCCATGGGGGTGACCCTCAATATTCCACTGGATATCAGCAAACATATTAGCGTGCCATACCCACATAAAGGGCTTATGGCGGAGACATTCTTGCTACTCGATGAACTCACAACCTACCGAGTTTATTTAGAAGGGGTCAAGCATGGCGTATTTTTCCGAGATTTATCAATTGTCCGAAAAAAGCCACTTATGATCGCAAGAGATACTATTCATAAATTGCTCTCTTTACCGCTCGATAAAGAGGCTTTGCAACATATTAAAGAAATGAAAAAGGCCGTCGAAATGACGGCCTTGGATGAATCTGTAGGTGCTGCGGAAAAGGCATTAAGTATCTTCCATCCGATACTGACGGCATTGAACCGTCGCTTTGACCCAGAGTCTATTCATTAAGCTCGCGTTTTGTGCGGACGGCGCTTAATGCGATCAAACAGTAGCAAAGCAGTTCTATACCTTCTTCTGAGATATTTTTAACATCACGGATGTAATTTTCGTCCATCACTTGTTGCCAAAAACTACCCATACCATACAAACGAGAGAAGACTAATAATAGCATTACAGCACCAACTAATAGCTTCATATGTGGCACCGTTAAAATGGTCGCCATTTCGTTCATGGTACCTTTACCACCTTGGTAAGCTTTGGCGCAAGCCAGTGCGGTGACAGCAAGTGCTGGGAAAACCCAAGAGCCATGATGAATCATGTCTGTCCAATAGTCCGTTTCGCGAATAATCAGTACTGCAAAAAATCCTGCAATCAAAATAGCCGCATGCTTTAGCTGAGGCTGTTGTTTCGATAAGCTGAAAAACGACCATGATGCAATAGCAAGCATCACAAGCTGGAGCGTTTCTGTAACGGAAAGCTCGCCAAGGCTTGATCCCAACACGACATAATCAAGACGAAGACTAAGGTTAACGAGAATACTTATAGCGACAATCATCAAGGCGTTTAAGCTTGATTTATAAATAATGCGCTTTGATTTTTCAGTAACAACGTTGCTTGGGGCTGACTCGGCTTCTTTTACTATTTGTGTTTTCATCTTGCTCACCTGTCCCAGAAAATGTGGAAGAAATGTGAATTAGTGTGATCTGTGTTTGGAATTTTATTGTCCAAGTGGAAAGTTATGTCAGGGGAATGTCAAGAATAGAACACTGTTCGATATAGGGTCGATGTGCGGTAAAGTCAGAGGTATGTAAAAACAACGTAAGAACACTTTGATAAATCAAATAAAAAAGGAGCCCAAAGGCTCCTAAGTGATAGAGGGAAGGTGACGTATCGATAAAAATAATTAGTAGTTGTCACCCTCATTTTCTTTGTGATTCTCGCGATAGTATTCCCATTGCTCGACGCGTTCATTGTCCGACAGCACACAGTAAGTGACACGTTCGCCGTTTTCCGACACGGTATCCAGCTCACCACCTTGCTGAACACAGTATACGGCTGCGGGATTTGCAACGGAGGTATACTCAGTTGATCGGGTCGCTCCCTCGTAAGTTGAACAACCAGCCAGTACCAATGTTGCAGCCATAGCCATCATTAAATTTGTCTTTTTCATTCTTTATCTCCGCATGGGGTGGGCGAGTATTGTATTGATTATAGGCAACTTTAAGAGATTATTGTCTTATCGATGTTAAAAGTAAGAGGGACGTATAAGAATTTAGATATTCTCATTTATTGCTGATTAGCACGTCACACTTCTGTTCTTGGCGTATTGTTGTGAAGGTCATATCAATCACTTCCTGACAAGCGCTCGAACGTACCTGGCCTACAACAATGATTTAAAGTGTGAAATTCGGTAATATGCGCACAAAACATTGACCGTGGTATTTTCGATGAGACATTTAAAATCGACCGTTCATCCAGACATAGAGCATTTGGATGACAAAATTGTTTTTCAGCGCAATGCAGCGCGAGCCATTGTACTTGATGGTGAAGATGTGCTGTTGCTCTATACAGAACGTTACCATGACTACACGCTACCAGGCGGTGGTATTGATGATGGTGAAGATGTCATTGCTGGATTAGTCCGTGAATTAGAGGAAGAAACGGGCGCCCAAAATATACATGGTATTAAGCCTTTCGGAATCTTTGAGGAGTTTCGTCCGTGGTACAAGGATGACGCTGACGTGATGCACATGGTGTCGTATTGTTATACATGTAAAATCGAACGTGAGCTAGGCGAAACGGCGTATGAAGATTACGAAGTTAAAAATGGAATGCGCCCGGTATGGATGAACGTACACGAAGCAATTGCACACAATGAAAAAACGATGGCAGAAAGCCCGAAAAAAGGCATGAGCATTGAGCGCGAAACGTTTTTACTTCAGTTGATTTCTAAAGAATTACTATAAACAGCTAGTTTGCATCATTACGACTTAGCTTCTGTTGGCTCTATTGTGGGCAAAGATTTTAGAGCAATAAAAAAGTCCGGACTCCCCCCCGGAACCCGGACTTATTCCAGACGCGCAAGCGAAGCGTCATCTTGATATGTTAGATTTGTTTCGAACTATGAAAACAATAGCTGTTTTACATTTAGTGTGTAAATAATTATTAGGTCTGACCATTGGTTTTCATGTTTTTTTGCAAACGCAATGTGACGCATATCTACCCAATTGCCAAGCGCAATTGGGGCGCTTTTTAGTAAACCACTACTCTTTCTTATCTTTGAGATACCTTACCTCAACTTTTTTGCACACGTTTGCATAGAGATCACGAGTTTTCAAATCCGCCGAACAGGATCTTGTGATTTTACGTTTCTCTGACATTGAGCTCTGTCGTAGCTTTTATCACAAATTAACTAGCGGAGGCAGTCGGCTAAAGTCGACCAGCGGTTGTGAAATCATAGGAGTGTCTGGAGCAAACAAGAGTAAAGGTTGAAATGATGAGGATTGTAACTGACCGATATCTATCAACTTTTCCAATGCATAGAAGCGGCTGACGTATTGGCGAGTCTCGTTAGGCAGCGTGAGTTGTTGGAAATCTCGACTTCCTGCTCGCTGAATAGCACGTGCAACACGTCCTTCTCCGGCATTGTATGCAGCTAAAGTGAGAGCCATATTTTGATCGAATTTGTTGTATAAAAACGCCAGGTACTTGAGCGCGGCCGTTGTGCTGGCTTCTGTGTCAAAGCGATCGTCTTGTTTTGTATTTATCGTTAATCCGAATCGTTTCGCTGTGGCTGGTATCAGCTGCCAAAGTCCGGCGGCGTTAGCGTGAGAAACGGCTTTGGGGTTGTAAGAAGATTCTAACATTGGCACTAAGGCTAGGCTATTTGGTAATGAGTGGTTTTGAAGCTGTTTGAAAATGTGGTTAATTACCGGCTTGGATGAATCGAGACGCTTGGCAATTTGTGGCTTGTATGGGGCTAATACTTGATACTGCGTTTGAATATCGACAGCATTTGGTTTTGCCTGGCATGTGAATGGAAGGTAGGACAGAAAGGCAATAAAAATAAAAAGGCCTACAGTACTCAGCCGAGATGGCGACTGAATCTGTAGGCAAGACGAACATCGTTTAGAACGATTTATCTTCATAAGTGTGTTGCACAGGTTGTTTGAGTTGACTGACCAACTCATGGAACGCCGCAGAGCTGTGGCCATTGCTCTGATTGTATTGTTGGCACTGACTTACCAACGTTTCCAATAGCGCCCATTGTTTTCTAGCTTGCATACCTATTTGGGCAGGCAAAGCATTGAAAATTCGTTTTACGCTGGCGTCATTACACGCTAACCCCAGCGCTCGCATACACTGGCTTCTGTCATTGGCGGAGCGGCTGAGTTTATTGAGTATCGGCATTTGTTTCTGAACATTGTCGTTCAGTGCCTCTCCATCAAACTTTAAGTACAATACCTTTTGCTGCTGAAGCAAAGGAAGCAGTTGTTGATAAAGCTTAATATCCTCAGATATAGAGCGAACAAATTGTTGAATTCGCTGCGATACTGCGCTTGCCATGATGTCTTCCTAGCGTTTTATTACTCGTGACCTGTATGGAACTGCATGATTGCCTTGGATAGCACTTTTGTATCTAGGCTAAGTTCACCACGCGCTAATGCGTTGCGTACTTGTTCTACTTTTTCCATATCAACATCAGGTAGTGATGCCATTTCAGCTTGAGCGCGATCTATCGCTACGGTATTCGCTTGAAATGCAGGCTCGTGTACTTTGCTCTGTTCGACGACGTCGAGAGGCTGTTTGCTTGCTTGCTGTAATTTTGTTTGTGGGACATGACCGCCCGCGACTTTGTCGATTTTCATGCTGTGGTCCTCATCATCATGTTCTAAATTAAGTAGGCGGTTAGAATGTGATAAACATTAAATATTTTTTTTGTACTCGAAGTTCAGTGTTACTGACGAGAGCCAAAATTAAAAAATGTTACCCCGAGTCAAAAAATCAAAATTGAGTATGAACCTGGTTTAATCCAGTTACGACTGCTCTTATGACCTTGCCCGAACTTGGGTTTTCCACGTCAATTTGTTGCCCTTTCGCTCCATCTTCTAAGGCGACTCCTTTTGTGCTGGCACTAAATCCATTTTTGCTCGCAATGACTATGACTTCATTGCCTTTCTCGATTAGAGGTGGGGCCGACAAATTGGATGGATTAACCACTTGTCCAGCCCTCAAACGACGAGAGGTTTCTAAGCCTACTGCTTGCTCGGGGCGAGTATAAAAATCGTCTTGGCGAGAGATGGTTCGGGTTTCAAGCTTTATGTGTTTAGCCGTTACGACTTCATTTCGGCCAACCGTGGTTGTCGCGACCAAAACAGGCAGAGTCAGCGAAGACTTTATCGTAACGTTAATTCGCCATGGTGATGCGATATTGTCGCAGCTGACTGAGCGCTTGAGGTTACCGACTGGCAACGTGTTGTTGTCACGACCTGTGATAACTAAAGGCGATTCACATTCTGGCAAGTGATTGGCCGAACCGGGCACCCACATGTCGAAGTCCAGTTTGTACTTCCCCCACTGATTGGAGAGCGCTACGCGATCCACCTCTTGTTCGAAATCCGTTGCTACAACGGACCTTATCTCTTCAACGCTGAGGGTTTTGTCATTGGTGTTGGCGAATGCTTGTTCTGATGTCAAAGCGAGTAACGTCAGCATTATTGTTGAGGAAGTAGACACTTTCCTCTTGTTTTTAATGCTTTCCGAGAACCGGAAGTTTGGCTTCCATCCTTGTTTGTAAATCATTGATATATATGGCTATTTTTTATGGCACGTATCTTGTTTGTATGTTGGCGTATTCGAGCCAACTGTAAGGAAGATGCATGGCGATCACATTTGAAAATGCTTTAGGAGTACATCCAGAGGCACTTAATTTTCGCGTTCAGCGTACCAAAGTCCTCGCCAGTAACCTAGCAAATGTTGACACCCCTGGGTATTTGGCGAAAGACCTAAGTTTCACCACCGTAATGAACCAAGTAACGGCAGGTGGTGTGAACAAACCGGTGCCAAAGTTCCAGGTTCAGGCCCAATACTCGGTGCCTTACCAGAATAGCAAAAATGGCAACACCGTAGAGCTTGGTGTTGAACAAGCAAAATTCACGCAAAACAACATGGACTTTCAAACTAGCCTGACGTTTCTCAACATGAAATTTAATGGCTTAGCGAAAGCGATTGAGGGACGTTAATTATGTCATTCACTGATATTTACTCGATCACTGGTTCCGCGATGACAGCACAAACTGTGCGTCTGAATACGGTAGCCAGTAACTTAGCAAACGCAGATGCAGTATCTGCAAATCCAGAAGATGCTTATAAAGCGCTTAAGCCAGTATTTGCGACTGTGTACCAAAAAACGCAAATGACAACAGAAAATGGAGCTTATCCCAATGCAGAAGTTCGCATTGTTGACGTTGTTAAAAATGCTGGAGATGCAGAGAAGCGTTTTGAGCCGAACAACCCACTGGCTAATGATGAAGGCTATGTGTTTTACCCAGATATTGATGTAGTTGCTGAAATGGCAGACATGATGTCCGCAACACGCAGCTTCGAAACGAATGTTGAAGTATTAGCCAATGTAAAAAGTATGCAGCAAGGTCTGCTTAGATTAGGGCAGGGTAGCTAATGAGTATTGCACAATACACCCCTTTATCGTCTGACGCTCCAGTAAATACAAAAGCAAAAGACAGCAACGGTATCTCACCAAACCCTAAAGACATGAACAGTGCTTCTTCATTGGAGAATGAGTTTATTTCTTTGATGGTGGCTCAAATTCAAAACCAAGACCCACTTAATCCCCTTGATGGTACGGAATACGTTGGTCAATTGGCTCAGTTCTCGCAGGTACAAAGTACCGAGAATATGTCTAAGACAATGCAACAGAGCATGGTGTTACTGGACAACATGCAAGTGCTGTCAACAGCGGGCCTTGTTGGGCAAACGGTTTACGTCAATGCGGATGAATTTCAGCTTGGTGAAGACGTACAAAACGGAAAAATCGAACTCGCTCATAGCTCAAACCAAGTCACGTTAGTTGTTAAAGATGAATTTGGTCAATCAACTAAAGTGCCACTAGGTGCTCACGGCAAAGGTGACGTCGACTTTTCAATTAATCCTGAAGAACTTGGTCTTAAACCAGGCAAATACTCAGTGGCCGTAGAAGTGCAAGAAGGGCAAGCAAGTCCAAATGTGCTGATGGCAGGCACTGTTGAGCAAGTGCGCATTCCTAATACCGGTGGCGCAGCATTAGTCAATGTCCATGGCGTTGGCAACGTTCCTTTCTATCAAATCACTCAGTTTGGTGCTTAACCAAATACGGAAATCAGAGGTCTATTTATGAGTTTTAACATCGCACTAAGTGGTCTGGACGCGACCAACACAGAGCTAAACACAATCAGCCACAACATTGCCAACGCATCAACGTATGGTTTTAAAGGTGGCCGCACAGAATTCTCCGCTGTATATAACGGCATGCAACCTGGTGGTGTGGAAGTCGCGTCAATTTCACAGAACTTCGACAAAGACGGCAGTATCACAGGAACTGGCCGTGCGATGGACCTAGCTATTAATGGCGGTGGCTTTTTTGTTACTAAAGATAATATGGGCCAAATGTTGTATACACGTTCAGGTGTGTTCTCAACGGATAAGAACAACTTTGTTACGGCTAACAGCGGTGCAAAGCTTCAAGGTTACAGTGTCGATAGCAACAACAACCTAATGACAGGTTCTGTGGGTAATATTCAGGTATCGACTTCCTCACTGAATGCTAAAGCAACAGACAGCTTAGATTTTGTTGCGAACTTCGACGCAAGCGCGTCTGTTATTGATAAAGCCGTAACGCCATTCAATCCAAAAGATCCAAGCTCATTTAACTCGTCTTACACAACAAAAGTCTACGACTCATTGGGTAACTCGCACACGGTAACTCAGTACTTTACTAAGACTGCTTCTAACTCGTGGGAAGTGAACGTTCAAGTAGATGGCGGTACGACGCCAGTAGCAACTGTGCCTGTAACGTTTGGTAAAGACGGCTCGCTTTCAACACCAACTGCGCCGTTTAATGTTTCATTCCCTGCAGCAGGTGCGAACGCGATGAGTGTAGACATTAACCTGAAAGGCAGCACGCAATTTGGTGCAGCTTTTGGCGTAAGTACTAATAGCCCTAACGGTTACACATCAGGTGAACTTGCAGGTGTACGCGTTGAAGGTAACGGCATGGTTTACGCGACTTACACTAACGGCCAATCACAGCTACAAGGTCAGGTTGTTCTTGCTGATTTTGCAAACACACAAGGCTTAGCGAAAGTGAGTGGAACATCATGGACTCAAAGCTTTAGCTCAGGTGCTCCAATTATGGGTGTTCCGGGGTCAGGTACGATGGGTGATCTAACTCCGGGTGCATTAGAAGGTTCTAACGTTGACTTAACCAGCGAGCTTGTTGCTCTAATGACTGCACAACGCAACTACCAAGCAAACGCAAAGACAATTTCTACCAGCGACAAGCTTACTCAAGCTTTGTTTAACGCGGTGTAATGGGAGTTTTGCATGGATAGTTTGTTATTTACGGCAACGTCGGGTGCCAGCCGAGTTCTTAAAGCGCAGCACGTTCGTTCAAACAACTTATCAAATGCTGATACTGCGGGTTTTCGAGCGGATATGGAGCGTGTGCGTAGTGTAGAGATGCAAGGCCCAGGTTTTGATGGTCGCACTATGGTTGTGACCAACTCTGCCTCAACACGTTTCGACGCTGGCGATATTGTGAAAACAGGACGTCCGTTGGACGTTGCGGTTATGGGTGAGGGGTATCTCTCTGTAGAAACCCCAGCGGGTAACGAAGCTTACACCCGTGCAGGCAATATTCAGGTCGATACTTTTGGCGCTCTAACAATCAATGGGTTCCCTGTCCTCGGTGACAATGGTCCTTTGGTTGTGCCGGACTATCAAAAGATTGAAATCAGCGAACGTGGTCAAGTCTCAGTGATCCCACCAGGTGGCGGCGCAGAAATTGTGGCAGGCACTTTGAAGTTGGTTAAACCGGAAATTAATCAACTGCAAAAAGAGAGCGATAGCTTGCTGCACAGCGTAGATGGCGTGCCATTCGCGGCAGATGAAACCGTGCAACTCTCTCCTGAGCACATTGAGGGCAGTAACGTATCTGCTATTGATGAATTGGTTAGTGTGATGTCGCTGACGCGCAACTTTGAAATGCAAGTTCGCATGATGAAAACGGCGGAAACTCTAGCAAAAGCTGGTAACAAATTAATGGCGGCGAGTTAAGTCTCGCCCCGCAAGGAGTAAAAAATGCATTCAGCATTATGGGTAAGTAAGACAGGCATGGCAGCGCAAGACACGAAGATGACTGCCATTTCTAACAACCTAGCAAACGTAAACACGGTTGGCTTTAAGCGTGACCGAGTCGTATTTGAAGATCTTTTCTACAGCATTCAGCGTCAACCAGGCGCACAAGTAGACCAAGTTAACGAACTACCAAGTGGTATTCAGCTAGGTAGCGGTGTTCGCGTTGTTGGCACACAAAAAGTGTTCACGCAAGGTAATACCCAAAACACAACGCAAGAGTTGGATCTTGCTGTAATGGGTCAGGGTTTCTTCCAAATAGAAAACTCGGACGGACAGATCATGTATACACGTAATGGTCAGTTCCATCGAAACTCAGAAGGCTTAATGGTGAACAGTCAGGGCCTGCCTTTAGAGCCTCAAATCCAGATCCCAGACAATGCGGTCTCTTTCTCTGTGGGTGTTGATGGCACAGTGACTACAACAACAGCAGATGATCCAACACCTCAGCAGCTTGGTCAAATTACACTTGCAAAATTCATCAATCCAGCCGGCTTAGAGGCCATGGGTGGCAACTTATTCCGTGAAACGGAAGCCAGCGGTCCAGCTGATGAGCTGATTGCAGGAGCTGATGGCGCCGGCATTATCAAGCAAGGTGCACTGGAAGGGTCAAACGTACAAGTAGTAGAAGAGATGGTCGACATGATCACCACTCAACGTGCGTATGAGATGAATGCGAAAGTGGTCTCTGCTGCAGATGACATGCTGAAGTTTGTTTCGCAATCAATGTAAGTATGAAATTGGTGATGATGAAGGAAAAAGCAATGAAATGGCTTTCTAAGAGTTGGGCAGTAGCCGCCGTGTTGCTGGTGGGATGTGCTGGCCGTCAGGAATTTATTCCGCCTGAGCCGAATGCTGAGGAATATGCACCACCAACGCTCGATTACACGCTGCCGGAAACCCAATCTGGTAGCCTTTATCGTCACCAATACACGATGACCCTGTTTCAGGATCGTCGTGCTTACCGAGTTGGCGATGTATTAACGGTTCAATTATCAGAAGAAACCTCATCGAGTAAAAATGCGGGTACTAAGTTCGGTAAAAGTTCAGCAATTAACTTTGTGGCTCCGACCATAGGCACGAAAACTATCGATGAGTTAGGGGTTAGCGTGGATGGCAAACGTAACTTCGATGGCAGTGCATCAAGTTCACAAGGCAACAAGCTTCAAGGTGCCATTACGGTAACGGTACACGAAGTATTACCTAATGGCGTATTGCGTATCAGCGGTGAAAAATGGCTTCGTCTGAATCAAGGCGACGAGTTTATTCGTCTAACCGGTATCGTCCGTGTGGATGATATTAACCGCAGTAACCAAGTTTCTTCTCAACGAATTGCTGATGCAAGAATTAC
Organism: Vibrio sp. YT-18; assembly: GCF_033337345.1. Classification (NCBI taxonomy): domain Bacteria; kingdom Pseudomonadati; phylum Pseudomonadota; class Gammaproteobacteria; order Vibrionales; family Vibrionaceae; genus Vibrio; species Vibrio sp. YT-18. The sequence continues at coordinate 129,809 of NZ_JAWOQO010000008.1, forward strand.
CTACGCAGGTCGCGGAGCGCTAGCTGACAGCAACGCAGCCGGGTGGCTAACTCAGTTCTTCAACAGCCCATGGGTACCTTTCTAATGAAGACAATGCAATCTTTCTTTATGTCTCTCCTATTGGTGTTGACCTTGGGACTACCAGGCACTTCACGTGCTGAAGCGGAAATTCCGATCATGGACTTGGTCGATGTTCGCGGCATTCGAGAAAACCAACTGGTTGGTTATGGTTTGGTAGTTGGCTTAGCCGGCCAAGGTGACCGAAACCAAGTGAAATTTACCTCTCAATCTATTACCAACATGCTACGTCAGTTTGGGGTTCAAATTGATGACAGTATGAACCCTAAGCTACGAAATGTGGCTTCTGTGAGTGTGACAGCGTCCGTTGACCCAATGGCAGGCCCAGGACAAACGTTGGATGTGGTTGTGTCTTCAATCGGTGATGCAAAGAGCCTTCGCGGTGGTACGTTATTGCTAACGCCTTTACGTGGTATTGATGGCGAAGTGTACGCGATTGCGCAAGGTAACGTGGTTGTGGGCGGCTTATCTGCAGAGGGGCGAAGTGGCTCCAAAGTAGAAGTAAACACACCAACGGCGGGTCGCGTTCCGAATGGTGCGACTTTAGAGAGAGAAATCAAAACCGATTTCAACCAACGTGATGAAATCACCCTAAACCTGCGCAAGCCTAGCTTCACTACAGCAAAAAATATTGCGCGTGAAATTAACAACACTTTTGGGCCTAACGTTGCAGTTGCGATCAATAAAGCGCGCATTGATATGCGTGCACCAAAAGATACACAGCAGCGTGTCGTCATGATGTCGATGCTTGAAGAAATGAGCGTCGTTGAAGGCCGTAAACCTGCTCGTATTGTCTTTAACTCTCGCACTGGCACCGTAGTGATCGGTAAGAGTGTCAAAGTGAGTGAAGCAGCAGTAAGTCACGGTAACTTGACCGTGCGAATTTCTGAATCACAACAAGTTAGTCAGCCTAATGCGTTTGCAAATGGCGATACGAAAGTCGTTAACCAAACGGACCTTGATGTGAATGAAGATCTCGCTCAGATGGTGATTTGGCCTCCAGGCACGGAACTTAACACCATAGTTAATGCGGTAAATAGTTTAGGTGCCACGCCTACAGACTTGATGTCTATCCTGCAAGCTTTGAGTGAAGCAGGTGCATTGAACGCTGAATTGGTCGTGATATAAGGAGTTAAGGATGAAGCTAGACAGTACCAATGAACAAACTCAGTTAAATTCGATGCTTTATCACGACAATAGTGCATTGGCTAACATCAAGCATAGTCGTGATCAAGAAGGCGCACTTGAAGTCGTCGCAGGTCAATTTGAGGCAATGTTCCTACAAATGGTGTTACGCCAAATGCGCAGCAGTAGTGATGCTCTTGCTGATAAAGACAGCCCGTTCGCCAGTCAGCAACAAGGGGTATTCCGTGATATGTATGACGGTCAGCTGGCGATGGAACTAGCAAAGAAACAGAGCTCAGGCATTGCCAATATGCTCATCCAGCAGCTGAGCCCGTCTATGCGTGAGGTTGCTTTCGATGCTGCGCGCAACATCTCATCCGCTAACGATGGTAAAGCTTCGAATTCTGAATCTATCTCACAAGTAGATTCTAAAGAGGTGGAGAAGAATTCAAGCCTATTTAATACCGCTTCTCAAGCCGTCGCCTCTGTTAAACAGGTATTCGGTGAGGCCGGTATGACTACCGCGTTTTCTCAGCCGTTGATCAGAAAAATGGAGCTGTAAATGAACCTAGTTAATATTGCCCTTTCAGGTTTAGGCGCGAACCGTGTGGCCCTAGACGTAACCGCGCAAAACGTGGCAAACGTGAATACCGTGGGTTACAGTCGTCAACAAGCGTTGATGGCGTCTGTCGATGATGGTAAAGCCAATCGCTTAAGTCCAGGTTTAGGGGTAGAAGTCACTAGCATTCGCCGCGTTACTGATCAATTTCTGATTAAGCAAACGTGGTCGACTAACAGTATGGCGGCATACGCATCTGGATACACCAGTAACATGAGTCAGCTGGAGAATACGCTTGGTGCCGATGGTTTCAGTATATCGGCTGGCTTGGACTCACTAAACGCCGCGCTTAACGATGCGACTGTTAAGCCAGAATCCATACCCTACCGCCAGCAGATCATTAACGAATCTGAAGCTTTGGCCCGCCGTTTTAATACGCTTACCGAGTCTTTATACAATCAACATAAAGACATGAGCGACCAACGTAATGCAGCGCTTAACCACGCGAATAGCCTTATGGAAAATATCGCGAAGGTGAACAAGCAACTGGTAGAGATGCAAGGTACAGGTGGTAACCCATCACAGTTAATGGATGAACGAGATAGGTTAATCGGTGAGTTATCTCAAACCATTGAAATCAAAACAACACAGCAGCATGACGGCAGTGTTCAGGTCACACTAACCTCTGGTCAACCGCTTGTGATGGGTACGGACCATGGCAAACTGGAAGCCATTCCTGACCCGAGTGATCCTTACTTGGCGGACTTACACGTCACGTTCTCGAATCAAAGCTTTGCGATTGGTGACTCGCTTGGTGGCAAATTAGGTGCGATTAATGACTATCAAACCGAAGTGTTGAAACCAAACCAACTGGCTCTGAATGACATGGCGAAAGCTCTCGCGGATGAATACAACGCCGTGCTTGCGACTGGCAAAGACTTAAATGGCAACCCAGGTAAACCTTTGTTCAGCTATGACCCAGCAAACCCTGCAGCCAGTTTGGATATTACCAAGCTAACTCCAGATGAGCTTGCGTTCTCAAGTGATGGAACACCTGGTAACGCAGATGCGTTGCAATCATTGATCGAGTTAAGCAACAAGCCAGTGGCGGTATCAGGTTACGGCTCAGTAAGCTTGAACGATGCCTTTAGTTCAATGGTGGGTCAAACCGCAATTAAAGCACGCCAAGCTAATGCTGATTATCAAGCGAAGTTAGCCATGAACAAGCAAGCGCACGCAGCTCGCGATAATGTTAGTTCCGTAAACAGCGATGAAGAAGCGGCTAACCTAATGATGTTTGCTAATGCGCACAATGCCAACATGAAAGTGATCAGCACAGCAAATCAACTGCTCGATTCTATTCTGCAGTTATTCTAAGAGGAAAGTTTAGATGCGAATTAGTGACAATCAATTTAGTCAAATGATGTTGCACAGCTTGCAGAGCAATAGCGCGGGATTAGGCGAAGCTCTGCAACAGATGTCTACTGGCAAGCGCTTGACCAAGCTGTCTGACGATCCAATGGCTTCGATCAAGTTGCTTAACTTAGACCGAGAAACCAGTGCGATTGCTCAGTACAAAAACAACATTGAAAACGTAAAAACGACGCTATCGAGTCAAGAAACCCATTTAGATTCGATCAAAGAAAGCTTAAAAAGCATGCGAGACATCGCGCTTTGGGGTGCGAACGGCTCTCTTACTGACGAAAGTCGTGGCGGTATGATTACAGAGCTTAAGAGTTACCGTGACTCTATTGAGTCGTCTTTTAACGCGCAGGATGAAGAAGGGCACTACCTTTTCTCTGGTACTAAAACGGATACTGCGGCTGTAAGTAAAGCGAGCGGCAGCTACGTAATTGAAGGTAATAGTGACAAGCGCGTAGTAACAATTGCTAAAGGTGTCACGATGGATTCCAATATGACTGCAAAAGAAATATTGGACCTTGGGGGAGGCCATAACGTGCTTAACCAAATTGATGCGCTGATCAAAGAGTTTGAGAGCCCTACCGCCAACTTCAGAGCTGAAGTTGAGGCGAGTATCAGCGCTATCGACGATACTTTTTCAAACGTACTAGGGACCATGACTGAGATTGGTGGTCGACACAACAACTTAGATCTTGTTGGTGGCGCGCACAGTGAAAACAAGCTGTTCGTTGACAAAGTATCTGGAGACCTCTCTGCTCTGGACTATGGTGAAGCGTCGGTACGATTGAGTAATTACATGGCCGCTTTGCAAGCAACGCAAGCAAGCTATGTGAAGATCGATGGTTTGTCGCTGTTTGACCGTTTATAAGGTTAGGAAGTTCTTTTTATGGTAATGAGTACAGTAGAGGTTAGACCCCATAGCATACGCTTAGGTGGACAAGAACAAGCCTCTATCATGCCGACCCGTTCTGCAGACTCAAGTACGGCAATTAAACCGCGCCCGGCGCAAATTCAGGCTGACACTGCGTCAGCCTACTCTGTATCTGGTATTCAGCTTACGCAGGGTCAGCAGCAAGCCACGGCGGTTCAGATCGCGTCCAAATCGCTGCAGGTGATTGGCAAAGAGCTCACGCAAATTAAACGTGGTTTGACGCAAGCTATTAATCAAGGCGTACAAAATGTTCCTGGTTTGCAGGATACATTGGTTCGTTCTAAAGCCACCATCCAAAAAGTCGTTGAGCAAGCACGTTTCGATGGCCAGAAAGTCCTAAATAACGAACTGCACTTAAAACTGGATAAAGCGGACATTCGTCGCTTTTCTATTCCAGGTTTGAATGTTCATCGCTTAAGCGACAAGGCCGAGCAAATCCGTTTGGATTTTCCTCAAGGTCAAGCGGTGATGATTCAGTTTGATGGACAATCAGACGGTGAGCGAACGGTCAAAATGCTGGATCGCAGCTTGATTGCGTTAGGAATGCGAGCCTCATTAGCCGATGATGGCAGCATTTTGTTTGAAGCCAGAGACAACGCTTATCAACAAATGCAGCAAAAGGTGATGGTAACGGGGGAAGGGCACCGATTCCCTGCGGGACAGCCTAACGTTTTGAACTTAAAGTCTGAGCCAGATGGTATTGCGGAGCTCGGGTTTGATCTAGGCTCACGCGACGGCATCAAGCAGACGATTGCCAAAGTAAATCAGCATCTGAAACAAGTTCAAACGAGCTTGCAGGAAGCGAAAGCTTTTCATGGTGAACTGAATACTCAAATGCGTTCTATCCAAACCAAAACCGCACAGCTTTCAGTCAATGAAGTGAATGCAAAACTGGATGGATTCATGCAAAAGTCTGGCGAGTTTACTTCAACTTTTCAGGCATTGAATGCGCAAGCAAACGTGCGTCGTCATACCGTGGTCGCTTTACTGAAGTAACGAACACTCCAATGATTCCCGGCTTTACACTGTTATCGTCCCCCAATAACGAAAACAGCGCACTGTCGGGAATCTCTCTTTGACTCGTCTAGGGCTCGAGTGCTTTTGCCACCGAACGATTCAATTTCTGGAATAGCCATCCAAGTGCTATCAAAGACGCACCTAAGCCTAAGAAGCTTATTGCTCGCCAGAACCCATCCAGAGAGCTCACATCCCATAAGAATACTTTCAGTGCGACACAGGCAAGGACCACTAGACCGACACGCTGCATCATCAGCCCCTGTTGGGTCATGCCGCGCCAAGTCAGCAACCCACCTACGAGCAAGCCAGCCACTGAATAACTGAACAACTCTGCCATGCTGGTTGGCTGATACAGCATCATCGATGTGGTTTGCCAGAATTGACGGATAGACATCCCCAACCAAATGGCTGCAAGTAAAAAGCCTAGACTAGCAATCGCAAATCGATGAACTTGCAACGTATTCCAGCGCTTAAACGTTGCGATAAGCAGGATGCAAGCTGGTAACAGCCAGCCGATACTCAGCATGTTAAAGATGGGAAGTGCTTGTGCCGAGACGTTATCAGTCACCAACGGCGATTCTGCCGTATTAAGCAAAATAATCAATATAGCGAACGCGCACCAAAGCAAGTAACTATAGATTTCGTAGATACGGCTTAAGCGTTGCGCAAATTGGCTGCGGTAGCTGTATACCAAACCCATAACTAATGCTTGATTGGCAAAGACTGCCGCACTTGTGAAGTCGATGTGCCCCAAGTAACCATATTGCCCCGTTAACCAGTAGTTAGTTTGGGTGAACAATGCCATTAAGAATACATGTAAAAACGCCCCTTCAAACCAGTTGGTCAGTTCTCGGTCCACTTGTTTTAGTGTTGAACGAGCATAAGACAAGATGAAGAGAGAAGGCATATAACTCACAAGAACCCAAGCCCAATGCCCAGCTTCTACCGGTTGCCATTCGGGGATGAAAGGTAGCAGCGTGAGTCGGATAACCAGTATTCCCATTGCCACTTTAATCGCCCAACTCGCAGGTCGAAATAACCCGACTTGAGCCTGTAAGGCCATTATCGCAACTTGTATTGAGATTGCTGTTGTTAACCAAGTATCGCTCAACCAAACAAAAGCGATACCTACGATTAAAGCATGCATAACGGCAGAGCATTCTAATGCCAACGAACGTGCACGCTGACCAAGCACAACGTAGTAAGTGGCCATCAATGCGCAGAATGCAGTCCAATACCACAGGTAGCCTTGCATAAATTCGTCAATATAAAACAACGTAATTAAGCTCATCGTGGGAGCCAGTACCAGCAGAAGCAGCCCACTGAGTTGCGAACGGTCACTAAGTGATTGGCAATATGTTCGATAGCAGATCAGCGCAATACTCACCGCCAATGCGAATAGGATGCTAGCTTCTCGCTCTACCATATACAGCGCATCAAAAGCGATGGTAAGAACTATCAGCGCGGTTGCCGAGACGAGTATGGATGGCAAAAATACACGTAATGACCAGCCTGTACGAAGTGCTGGTAGCCAGATGCTCGCAACAAGCAGCGTATAACAGTACGCCATTTGTAGAGTGTTCAGCTCCGGCATTCTGGTGACGGCAGAAAAGGTCAATAAAGCAGTTGCGAGAGCGGTAGCGGTCGGCGAGTTTGTCCACTTGCTTTGATAGTGACGAAAGCGAGGATTGAGCATCCAACCCATTCTCGGAACCGCGAAAATGAGATACAAAGTGATGGAGAGATAAATCGCGAGCCACGAGAACAACAGTTCTGTTGGTGTACTCTCAATCAACAGCAACATCCAAATGACATGTGGAATCGCGATACTTGGCGTAATCCATGACCTACGCACTTTTTGCATCAATAAGGTCGCCGCGAACGAAATTGCGCAGATGTATCCGGCTAACAAAAAGTAGTTGGGTTCATTACCCCCAATCCACAGTGGTGCTGTGTAGCCACCAATTAAGCCAAGCACGGCCATTAACGGCCCTTGTCGCAATGATAATGCTAAACTGAAAAATGCCGCTGAAGCCAAGATGATCAACGAGATACTCGGCGTTAGCATTTGATAAACCACAAAGGCAAAAATGACGGTGCAGTAAATGCCCGTTAATCCCGTACCGGTAACAGCAGCAGGAACATACGTAAAGCCTTGGGCTCGTGCTGCCCGTTGCGGATTCTGTTGTTCTTTACGGTGAAACCACTCGCCAACAAGCACCATAAGTAATGAGATCACAAAGGCAAAGGACACTCGCATAAATGGCGAAAACTGGATGTGACTACCAATCACCTGTACGAGATAACCTCCACCGATCAGCATGGCCAATGCGCCTACCCAAACCAACCAATTTTCTTGAATGTTGCTAAGCAGGCTCTGAACTTTACTCTGAAGGAATGACTCATTTTCTTGAATAAAAACATCCAGTTGCACTTCTCTTGTCTGGGCGTACCCTTGATTCGCAGCGCTCTGGTCCAAGTCTAGGTTGGCAGCTGGATCATGTTCCCCAGAGGATGAGACATTTTTCTGTGGTGATTCTATGTGAGGTGACGTCGCTACAGATGGTGTGTCTTTTTCGATGCTGGATTGTTGGTGCGCTTGTGGGTTTGAGCCCCCATGGACACTGGCTCGTAGTGATGTGACTTCCTCACGAAGTTTGGTTAGTTCTTTTTCTAAAAGTGCAGCTCGGTTGGCGGCTTTCACTCCGATGAGGATGGCGAGACACGCCATGAACAGTGCTAGTATTACGTACAATCCATTTCTCCTTGCGTACGTCGCGTGACCCACGATTCTTAACTTTGAGCACTTACGCTAAAGCTTAGTTCATGCTCTATGCCTTAGCCTCATATAGTGCTAGGTTCCGCGCTTTCTTCAGAAATCATTCTACATAATGAAACTCAATGCGTAATGATGAATTCGACAAAGTCGCACACTTGTGTGCCACTTTAAGACCTGATGAACAAAAATGAGTCGTTAAGTCATTGGGGGTCAACTATATTCATAGTTCTGATGCGATCGCCAAAGGACTTCAAACATGTGCGTTTCGTAGCGATGTCATCGAAGGTCAGTCGTTTGATTTGCACGTTCGGTTGTTTCTATTTGACCGTAAGGCTGAATGTATTCGGGTATAGCGCATTCACGCGAAAAAAGACAAAAACAGGTAATTATTGATGCAAGTGGGTAATGAAGCGCTGGTGCTGTCAGCGGTTGGGGTTATTGGTTTAGGTTGCCAATGGTTAGCTTGGCGATTGCGTTTGCCAGCGATTTTATTTTTGTTGTTGGCAGGGCTGATCGTCGGGCCATTTATGCAGTGGTTAAATCCTGATGAGATATTAGGTAATTTGCTCTTTCCGTTGGTCTCTTTGGCGGTGGCAGTGATTTTATTTGAAGGCAGTTTGACCTTAAATTTTAAAGAAATTCGTGGCGTGAGTGGTTCGGTATGGAGCATTGTTTCCATCGGGGCGATCATTTCGTGGGCGGCGACCAGTATCGCAACACACTATTTCCTCGGCTTTACTTGGGAGCTTGCCATGTTGTTCGGCAGCTTAACCGTAGTAACAGGGCCGACGGTCATCGTGCCACTTCTACGAACCGTAAGACCTAACAGTACGCTTGCTAACATTTTGCGATGGGAAGGGATTTTGATTGACCCGCTCGGTGCGCTTTTTGTTGTGATGGTTTACGAGTTTATCGTATCTCACAGCGCGATAAATAGCGTCGAAGTGTTTGGGACGATCATTGCTGTCGGTGTCATGCTAGGTGCGGCCTCAGGCTATGCAGTTGCGACGATCATGCGTCGCTCTTGGCTACCGGAATATTTGCAGCCATTTGCGGTTTTGATGGTGGTTCTAGGTGTATTTTCGGTCTCTAACCACATTGAGTCTGAAGCTGGGTTACTAACCGTCACCGTAATGGGTATGTGGCTCGCAAACGCTAAAGACATCAATATTCAGCAAATTCTGCACTTTAAAGAGCATTTAACCATTTTACTGATCACCGGATTGTTCATCTTCCTTGCGGCTCGAATCAGTCTGGATGATTTTGCTGCGCTAGGTAGCGGTGCGTTATTGTTGTTTGTATTTATGCAGTTAGTGTCGCGTCCGTTATCGATTTTTCTTTCAACCTTCCGCAGCAACTTGCGTCTTAAAGATAAGCTGTTTTTGTCTTGGGTTGCACCGCGCGGTATTGTTGCTGCTTCGATTTCGTCTCTTTTCGCGATCAAATTGACCGAATACGGCATTGATGAAGCGATTTTACTGGTCCCTATGACCTTCATGGTGATTATAGGAACGGTCGTGTTACAAAGTGCGACGGCACGTCCTGTAGCGCTGACGTTGGGCGTTGCAGAGCCAGCACCACGCGGCTTCTTGTTGATTGGTGCTAACCGAGTAGCAAGAGAAATAGGGCAGGCGCTGGCGCGTTATGACCGCCGCGTATTAATGACTGACTCAAACTGGGAGTACATCAGTCAGGTTCGTATGTTGGGGTTGGATTACTATTACGGCAACCCTATTTCTAGTCACGCGGACGACAACTTGAACTTGATAGGAGTTGGACAAGTGGTTGCATTAACGCCCGATCAGCATTTCAACATTATGGCTTGCATGCAATTCGTCGACGAGTTTGGGGAAGATAAAGTTCACTGCTTACAAAAAGTGAAAACCAACGGCAATGGCAGCGAGAAGCACTCCGTGGCTCAGGAGTACCATGGTAAATTGCTGATGGGCGGCAATGTAAGCTATACCCAGCTAGCCAGTATGTTAAGTCGTGGTGCAGAGGTTAAACACACGAAATTGAGCGATAACTTCACGTATCAAGATTATTTAGCGCATCACAAAGGTAGTTCAGTTGTACCGCTGTTCCATGTAGAAGAAAAAGGAAAAATTCAATTCTGTGATGATCCCGAACAGTTTGAACCAACGACGACAAGCACTGTTGTGTCGCTAATTCTGTCGGACAGCGTAAAGTAAACTACAGAGCAATGTGATCCATTTTCATCATGGGTATCGTACGCTGATTATCTCAATTTGAAGAGAAACTTGCCGGCTTGTTTAAAACGGAAAGCGAGTTTCTTTTCTTATAATGTCAGGGGCAGTCGAGATTCATTACTCGTTTCGGAAAAGTAATCCGGCAAATTCACAAAATTCGCATTGACGTTACTGATAAGGATCGCAATACTGCGCGACTGTTTTACTTTAGGGTGACATTATGGCTCCGCAAACTAACCGAAAAGATTTACACCTAGATGCTGTTTTACATCATGATATGAGCATGAAGCATAAAACGGCGGGTTTTGAGTCTGTCGAGTTTGAACACTGTGCGCTGCCAGAATGTGACTTTCACGCGATCGATTTATCGACAGAGTTTCTTGGTCATCAATTAGCGCTACCGTTTTTGATTAGCTCGATGACTGGCGGAGCAAAAGACGCAGAAACGATCAATTGTCGTTTAGCTGAAGCAGCAAGTGAATTAGGTATTGCCATGGGTGTGGGCTCGCAACGGATTAGCTTAGAAGAAAGTCAGCATTCGGGCTTGGGTAAAACCATTCGTGAGTTGGCGAAAGAAGTACCGTTGTATTCCAATCTTGGAGCCGCTCAATTGCTCGATAAAGGTAAACTCGATAATGCGCAACGTGCGGTTGAGGCGATTCAAGCCGATGCCTTGTTTGTGCACGTTAATCCAATGCAGGAAGCGTTTCAGAAAAATGGCGACCACAATTGGGTTGGTGTTTTCCAGGCAATTGAGATGCTTAAATCTCGCGTGAAGGTTCCTATCATTATCAAAGAAGTCGGTTTTGGTATTAGCGGACACGTTGCGCAGCGATTAATTGATGCTGGTGTGGATGCAATTGACGTTGCGGGCGCGGGTGGCACAAGCTGGAGTGCGGTTGAAGGGTATTGCCAAGATAATCCGAAAATGCAGCGTGCAGCCGAGCTTTTCCGCGATTGGGGTGTCCCTACAGCAACATGTTTGGCTCAAATCCGCGCACTGCATCCTACATTACCCTTGATCGCCTCGGGAGGTGTTCATAACGGACTTGAAGCGGCGAAAGCCATTCATTTGGGGGCTAATCTCATTGGGCAAGCTGGTGCGGTATTAAAAGCTGCGACGATCAGCACGCAGTCTGTCGTCGATCACTTTGAACAAATGGCATTAGAGCTGCGTTTAACGTGCTTTGGTACTGGCTCTTTTAAGGTTGGTGAGCTAACAAAAGCGCGCTGCCTATAGCTTTTAGAATGGCGCGCTTTACACAGAGTCGCTCAATAATTTTTCGGTGTCTTAACACGTAGACTGATAATTTCGTTATAGTTGATACAAAAGTCACTTCAGCTAGTGACGCCTTTATTCAGACACTTGAATGGGCACGTGTTGAAGAGATTGAGTTTAATTTTACTATTGTTTGCAACTGGAACCTTAAATTTATGAAAAAACTAGTCATGCTGATGTTGGCGGCTTCTGCTTTGACCGCTTGTAGTGATGAAGTGGGCACTGAAGGCTGGTGTAACGACATGCGCGATAAGCCAAAAACAGAATGGACAGCAGACAACGCGGTAGACTTTGCAAAGCATTGTGTTCTGCAAGATGGTGTCGGCAGCGAGCAATGGTGTGAAAACCTGAAAGATAAGCCGAAAGGTGACTGGACTGCAAACGAAGCGACCAGCTTTACTAAACACTGCATTTTTTAAGCACAGCGGAAAGCGCCTTTTCTGAGGCGACATTCTGTGAGGTAAACACCAAGCGTTATTGCTTGGTGTTTTTGTATCTAAAATAGCTCTATTTTTCACGTGTCAGCGCACTTCCCTCTGAATGGAAAGTTTTACATTTTCGTTTCATTTTTGAAAACCTGTATTGCCTGTCTTTAATTTTTCGTATTGCAATGGCATGGTGTCGAGATAGCCATCTAATTCAATTAGATTCATAACAAAAAGGAATTCAAATGGAAGTACTAAAAGGCTCATGTCTGTGCGGCAAGGTAAAGTTGGAAGTGGCAGATGAATTTAAGTACATGGGAAATTGCCATTGCTCTGAATGCCGCAAGTTCACAGGTTCTGACTATTCATCTGCCGGTGGTATTGCGTTGGATAAACTGCTTATTATCCAAGGGAAAGAAGATATTCAAACTTATCAGAAAAGCGAAAATACCATGCTATGCTTTTGTCGCCACTGCGGATCGAGCCTGTATTCGAAAAAGAACAATGGGATCGTCAATATTCGCCTTGGTATCTTGGATGACACACCTTCTCACAAGCCTGATTTCCATATTTTTGTCGCATCGAAAGCGCCATGGATCGAGATATCGGATAACCTGACTCAATTTGATGCAGGGCCCAGATAGTAGAGTTGTTGTAGATAAGTATTTAGAAACAGAGCGCGTTACAATACGCTTGCGACGCGCTCTGTGCTTTTACTTTGTATATTAGAACGGAGACGACTATTTGGCGTCTTGTAGTTCTTCAAAGCCACCTGCATTGTGCAGATTCGTAAAGCCTTGCGATTGTAAGTATTGATACGCTTTGCCAGAGCGGTTACCACTGCGACAGTACAACACGATAGCTTGATCTTTATCGACGTCTTGAAAATGTTTATCAAGTTCAGATAAAGGGAAGTTGACGGCATTATCCAAATGCCCTTCAGAAAACTCTTGCGGCGTGCGCACATCGACAATCATCGCGCCCTCGTCAATCAATTGCCAACCTTGTTCAGCGCGTTCAGAAGCTGACACGTTGGGTGAGAGGAAGCCAACGCATAACGTTGCAAGAAATAGAGATACGGCCTTTTTCATTGTTTGATTATCCTTTTTAAGAGTACGTAACCACTCTAGATTTGATTGAGCACATTTTCCATCATAAAGAGATGCTAAGTGGTTGTGAATGCGATAATTCGATAGAAAATTTTATTTAATTTAATAAAAAATTTTTATCAAATTCACCTCTTGAACTCTCATTTTTCGACCTTATTATTTTCATCGAAAGCGAGCTGTCGACTCGCAAATCCATCTTGATGTTTATTTTGTCTTTTATTTTTGGTTCCAAGTAGGAGGCACTTAAAAATGAAAATTCGTCCTTTAAATGACAAGCTAATTGTTGAAAGACAAGAGGTGGAAAATAAATCTGAAGGGGGAATCGTTTTAACTTCTCAGTCGGTGAAAAAATCAAACCGCGGGAAAGTCATTGCTGTTGGTTTAGGTAAACGTCTTGAAAATGGCGAACGCGCTGCGATGGAAGTCAAAGTGGGCGACCAAATCATTTTCAATGACGGTTACGGCGTGAAAACCGAGAAAATTGACGGCGCAGAATACTTAATTCTGTCCGAATCTGATGTGTTAGCAATCGTTGAGTAATTATTTTTGTAGTAGTTTTTTGAGGAGATAACCATGGCTGCAAAAGACGTATTATTTGCTAATGACGCACGTCAAAAAATGCTGAAAGGTGTGAACTTACTGGCGGACGCAGTAAAAGTGACACTAGGCCCGAAAGGCCGCAACGTTGTGCTTGATAAATCTTACGGCGCGCCAACCATCACCAAAGATGGCGTGTCTGTAGCGAAAGAAATCGAACTGAAAGATAAGTTCGAAAACATGGGCGCACAAATGGTGAAACAAGTGGCGTCCAAAGCGAATGATGAAGCGGGGGACGGTACAACGACGGCTACCGTACTGGCGCAATCTTTCATCAATGAAGGTCTTAAAGCGGTAGCCTCTGGCATGAACCCAATGGACCTAAAACGTGGTATCGACAAAGCCACTGAAGCGGCGGTTGAGAAACTACGTGAAATGTCTAAGCCATGCAGCGACAAAGAATCCATCATCCAAGTGGGTAGCATTTCTGCAAACAGCGATCGCGCGATCGGTGAAATCATTGCAGAAGCGATGGAAAAAGTGGGTCGCAATGGCGTGATTACGGTGGAAGAAGGCCAAGGTCTAGACAACGAATTGTCTGTGGTTGAAGGTATGCAATTTGACCGCGGTTACTTGTCGCCATACTTCATCACTAACCAAGAAAATGGCAGCGTCGAGCTAGACAACCCTTACATCCTATTGGTGGACAAAAAAGTCAGCAGCATCCGCGAGCTATTGCCTGTACTAGAAGAAGTGGCGAAATCTTCTCGCTCGCTATTGATCATTGCTGAAGACATCGAAGGTGAAGCGCTAGCGACATTGGTTGTGAACAACATGCGCGGCATCGTGCGTGCGACCGCGGTGAAAGCGCCTGGCTTTGGTGACAACCGTAAAGCGATGATGGAAGACATTGCGGTACTAACTGCTGGTACGGTCATCTCTGAAGAAATCGGCCTAGAGCTCGAAAAAGCAACGTTAGAGCAACTAGGTAGTGCGAAGAAAGTGACCATCACCAAAGACACAACAACCATTGTGGGTGGCGCAGCAGAAGCAAGCGCGATTGCTGATCGTGTGGCTTCGATTGAAAAACAAATCGAAACAACCACCTCTCAATACGATAAAGACAAGCTTCAACAACGTGTTGCGAAGCTTTCTGGCGGCGTAGCGGTGATCAAGATCGGCGCTGCAACCGAAGTTGAGATGAAAGAGAAGAAAGACCGCGTGGACGATGCGCTACACGCTACTCGCGCAGCGGTTGAAGAAGGTATTGTTGCTGGTGGTGGTGTTGCCCTAACTAAGATCGCGAAAGAATTGGCGGATCTAAAAGGCGACAATGATGACCAAAACGTGGGTATCCGAGTTGCGCTACGTGCAATGGAAGAGCCTCTTCGTCAAATCGCAACTAACGCAGGTGACGAAGCTTCTGTTGTGGCGAACGCTGTTAAAGCGGGTGATGCCGATTACGGTTACAACGCTGCAACAGGTGAATACGGCAACATGATCGAAATGGGCATCTTGGACCCTGCGAAAGTAACACGTTCAGCGCTTCAATTCGCAGCGTCTGTTGCTGGCTTGATGATCACCACTGAAGCGATGATCACCAACCACGTTGAAGACAAAGAACTTGATATCTAACGTCATCAACCGTTAGTGATTAAGTAAGCGTTAAAATAACAATAACATTGCAAAACCTAAGCGGGCTCGCTTGAGCCCGCTAATCAGTCATTTGAGGTAAGTGTTATGACCCGTTTACCTGCGTTTTCTTTCTCAATATCTGAGCCGGGCGGTAATGAAGCTTCGTCAACGTGGCCGACTGCTATTCACTTCCCCCTCGTTCCAGCTGGGCCAGAGTTTTCGATCGAAAATGCTCTGCCTAAACGTCCGACAGTGACGATATTCACTATCGATCTGTCTCAGTTATTTAAAGGGGACGCTCGGGTCATCCATTAACTGTATCGAAACAGCCAGCGCACGTTGGCTGTTTTTTTCTAATTTAAAGTATTGATAATGTAGATTTTTATTTGATTACTGCCACTTGTTCAATGATCAATTTGAACTGGGGATCGGACCGCAAGCGCACTACACCTTTAAGCCCAGCATTGCGCCGAAAATGATTAATCCCGCCCCACATGCTTGATTGAGTCGATGCTTAATCTTCAACAAGAAAGCTTGTAGCTGGGATGACGTGAATAAAACAGCAACGATAGAAAACCAAATACCATGCAGCGCAATCATATAAATCCCGTAAAACAAGGCGATGTGTTGCTGACTAGAGTCGGGAGAAATCACTTGGCTAAAAATACTCAGAAAAAACAGCATCGTCTTGGGATTGAGTAAATTACACAGAAATCCCTGCATGAAAAATCGCCACATTGAATACTCGCTCTGTTGAATGGTTTCTGAGTTTGACGCAGGCTGCGAGGAGAATATTCCTTTAATCCCAAGGTAGACAAGATAAGCGGCCCCAAGATAGCGCACGAGATTAAACAACCATTCATTTTGTGAAATTAAGTAACTGATCCCCAGCATGGAGTAAGCGATGTGGATGCTGATCGCCATGCTGATACCAATCGCACTGTATACGCCTGCTTTTCGTCCTTGATTTAAGCTATTTCTTAATACCAAAACAAAGTCTGCGCCAGGGCTAATGACAATAAGCACACCTAATAACGCAAGAGTTACAAATTCCATATCGATTTCCTGTTTGAATGATGAAGTCTGGGATGTAGCGGAATTGTAGGCGTCTTTATTACTGACTATAATCGAAAAACATTCCCATATTGGTGAGAAAAACTCACAGATGCGTCACCTGAAATCTTTTTATGTCTTCCACGTTGCGGCGAGTTCTTCAAGCTACACTGAAGCGGCTGACAAACTGAACATTACCCACGGAGCCGTGAGTAAGCAGATCAAGCAACTTGAGCAATATCTGTCTCAACCTTTGTTCTTCAAAGAGGGCAGGAAAGTCGTGTTGACGGCAGAAGGCGAATTACTCAAGACATACACAGAAACGGCATTCCAAACGCTAGAAACAGGCGTGAATACGCTTATTCAAGAGAAGCATCAGCATCTTGAAGTGTCTTGTGAACCGACATTAACCATGCGCTGGTTGATGCCAAGGTTGGCCGCGTTTAATGATGAACACCGTGCTGATGTTCGTTTGTCGACGGCTGGTGGCCCGGTAACATTAGGATCAACTGGGCTTTCGATGGCGATTCGTCGAGACGATTTTGCGCAGCATCACGATTACGACAAAACCATTCTTGTGGAAGAGTGGGTGGGGCCGGTATTTTCTCCTGAGTATTGGCAATCCATTAAAGACAATTTGAAAGCAGCTCGATTGTTGAATAGCCAAACCAGACCGAATGCTTGGGCGGATTGGCAGCAATCAACACGTTGTGAAACTTTCAACGGCAACACTCAGCAATCATTCGCGCATTTTTATTTTTGCATACAAGCCGCAGTGGATGGCTTAGGCGTCGCAATGGATCCTTTTGTCATGGACGATATTAAGCGTGGTAATTTGGTCGCACCATTTGGGTTTTCTCCATCAAGTTGCAATTACGTTTTATTGAGTCAAGATAAAAAGCGTACAGAACTCGAACATAAATTTATCACGTGGTTACAAACGCAAATGGCAGAGTGTGTGCCACTGTCATCACAGCAGATCACGCAAGGCGAATAGAAGGCATAGAGCGAGATTACGTCAGTCAGTTTTATGGAAAAAGGCTTAGGAAATTGGAAATGGAAAACCTCAATATTGTTGAAATCAAATCATTTGTTCCGGCGAAAGATTACGCGCTATCAAAACGCTTTTATGAGGCGATTGGCTTTGAAATGGCGTCGGACTTCGGTGATGTAGCATACTTCTCTCAAGGTAGCTGCGCGTTTCTTTTACAGAATTTTTATGAGCCAGAACACGGCAATAACTTCATGATGCACTTGCTCGTAGAAGACGCAGAAAGTTGGCATCAGCACTTATCCAAAGTGGGTCATGAGGAATTTGGTTCGCGTTTGACAGAGCTAGTCGAGCAACCTTGGGGCATGCGCGAATGTTGTTTGTTTGACCCTAGTGGCGTTTTATGGCGAATTGGCCAGAACATGAATACTGACTAAAGCCAGTCTTATTTTCACCGCATCTACGCGCAGGTATTGAGATCTCGATATCTGCGCGTTTTCTTTTTTACTTAGCCTTGCCAACGTTTGTAGCGCACTCACGCCTTTTTCGAGGTGGTGTGCGATGGGCTAACGCCAAAAAACTCCTCAAGCAGCATGGCTTTGAGTTCCGCTCTGACTTCTGCGCCACCGATTAACGCCAAAAGTGCGAGTCCTCCTGGAATAAGGATGACCATTAATATCGGTCTTAAAATATACGAAAAGCAGAAGATGGTCGGGAAGAAAATCAATCCTTGGCCTAGTTTGTTTAATACGTACATGAGCGATTCCTTTTGTTTTTATATAAAATGAGCATGCTCAATTTTATAAATGAGCGCGCTCAATTTGTCAATCTCAACCACGCAAGGTATGATCCTTTCAGGCTCATTAAGCAGACACATCAATGACGAAGCGACAACAAACCAGAGATAAAATTCTAAAAGCCGCATGGGCATCTTTTGCTCAAAATGGCTATGACATGACGACCACAAGGCAGATAGCGAGAGAAGCAGGAGTAGCCGATGGTACAGTGTTTAGCCATTTCCCGACTAAACTGTCGATTTTGCGCGAAGGGATGCTGGCGCAACTGCAACAGATCAGCCAAGAAACGCTAGTCAGTGTGGAAGGTAAAACCGATATCGACATTGGTTTGGCGCTGACGGAGAAATACTATCGCTACTATTTTGCGAACGTTGAGCTGAGCCGAGCTTTGTTGAAAGAAGTGATTTGGGATTTGGATTATTATCAGTCGTTTAACCAAGCTTTGTTTCAATCTGTAAACGGAAGCTCCGTCCTTGAGGGAAAAATACCGCTGATTTTTGACTGCTATTTTATGACGTTAATCTCGCACTTGAGCCGTGCAGAACCGGATGTTGAAGCGGCACTTGAAGAGTTTCATGCTAAGTTTCAGCAAATCATTGCGACTGCATAACATGGCCCCAACGCAGGATCTGAAAGAATATACTGCCTGTCATTTTATTTGCTGGACTCCCATTTTCTCGTTTCAGTTGGCGTCTCACCAAATAGCCGCTTGTAGCTTTGACTGAACTGCCCGAGATGGAAAAAACCAAAGTCAAAAGCAATTTCTGCAATTGTTCGATTATCTTCAGGGCTTTGTAGCACTCTACGTACTTGATTCAGGCGCATTCGATGTATGAACTGCTTTGGGGAAGTATTACAGCAATGTTCAAAGGTGTACTGTAGTGTGCGACGACTGACGTGTACTGCGTCACACAGTTCACTGACGGTTATCGGTGTACGGTAGTCTAGATCCTGTAGCTGTTGTTTTATACGGTGCATCACGTGTTGACGATGAGAGCTTGATATCGGATGGCTCGTGTGCAGTGAACTGAGTGAGAACAACTCCAGCACAATATCTTTTAAGATTGCTTGATGTGTGGTTTCAGACCATCTTGGCTCGGCGGAACCAAGTAACGTGCCTAAGTAGTATTTAAGTTGTTGAATGTGTTTTTCCGTCAAACCCGTTAAGTGTAATGTGTTGTTTTGGATACTCCCAAGCTCAAGTTGATTTTCTATGATGTGAACGAAGTTTTTGTCGAGCACTATTCCATAGATAGAAAACTGCTCCGGTGTCATTAACTCAAAATCAGCGCCACCTTGCCTAAGCAAAAGTTGGCTTGAATTAAACTGACTGTGATTTAGGTGTAGCGGCTTATTTTCCGCACTCAAACCCAACCAAATACCTCCCTCTTCAACCCTGCATTGCTGTCTTAGCGAGCGGTTACTGTCTTCACGAAACACATGGAAATTGGGAAATCGTCGTTCTCGAATTTGACCTAAAAATCGACCATCGCTGAGTTGGTCATATTCCTGTTGCCAGTTTATCAGACTCGCAGCTTGTTGGTTTGCATCCTTAGTGTGATGGATGCACAGCATTGGTGCAGTTTGGGGTATTTGGTTACTCATCCTTGTGATGCTCATTCCTTTTTTGTGAGTCATGTTGGAGCAGTATTTACATAACTCATTGTTTATTATTGGTTTATAAATGTTGCCAGTTTTTGATAACGCTACGGAACACATTTGGCAATACTTTCTTAAAGCTTATTGATAGTTCAGCAAAAAGCGAACCAAATAGTGAAGAGGAAGAGCAATGACGGCAACTTATCGTCGGCAACAAGGAAGTAAAGTCTATACCTTTAAGTCATTAGCTGACTTGATGGCGAAAGCGACACCGGAGCGCTCAGGCGATGCGTTAGCCGGGGTTTGTGCTCAGTCAGCGGCAGAACGTGTAGTCGCACAAATGGCGCTGTCTGAGTTACCACTTAAAACGTTTCTTAACGAGGCGGTTATTCCATACGAAAGCGACGATATCACTCGCCTAATTATCGATACGCATGACCTTGAAGCCTTTAAGCCGATTGAGCACTTGACGGTCGGAGATTTTCGAAATTGGCTGCTGAGTGAAGAAGCCGATGGTGAAACGTTGGCTAAAATTCGTCAAGGTTTAACACCAGAAATGGTGGCCGCAGTCAGTAAGATTATGCGCAACCAGGATTTGATTCTCGTTGCTAAAAAATGCCAAGTTGTCACGGCTTTTCGGAATACGATTGGTTTGCCGAGTCGCCTGTCTACTCGCTTACAGCCGAATCATCCCACTGATTCTCTCAACGGTATCGCAGCGACCATTTTTGATGGTCTGATGTACGGAAATGGCGATGCGGTTATCGGTATCAATCCGGCAACAGATAATGTACCTCAAGCTATTAAGTTAATGAACTTAATGGATGAGGTGATTCAACACTATCAAATACCGACTCAGTCTTGTGTGTTAACTCATGTCACGAACACGATCGAAGCCATTGAAATGGGTGCACCAGTCGATCTCGTTTTTCAGTCGATAGGCGGCACGCAAGGGACGAATGATACCTTCGGAATCGACTTGTCGATTTTGAAAGAGGCCCATGAAGCCGCGTTGTCTTTGAATCGAGGCAGTGTAGGAAACAATGTGATGTATTTTGAGACCGGACAAGGTACAGCGCTGTCTGCGAATGCATTTCATGGGGTCGATCAACAGACTTGTGAAGCCCGCGCTTATGCTGTCGCGAAACAGTTCGATCCTTTGTTGGTTAATACTGTCGTTGGGTTTATTGGCCCTGAGTATCTGTTTGATGGCAAGCAAATTATTCGTGCTGGGCTTGAAGATCATTTCTGTGGGAAGTTGCTTGGTTTACCTATGGGTTGCGATATCTGTTACACCAATCATGCCTATGCCGATCAGAATGACATGGATAACTTGCTGACACTATTAGGTGTGGCCGAGTGCTCGTTCATCATGGGTATTCCAGGGTCTGATGACATCATGCTCAATTATCAAACTACCTCATTTCACGATGCCCTTTACGCAAGAAAAGTACTCGGTTTGAAGCCAGCACCAGAGTTCGAACAATGGTTAATGGAGATGCAGATTTTCGAGAGCGTGCAAGACGTTCGGTTAAGTGAGCAAATCTCTCGCTCGTTTTCGGGAGCAATTAACCAACTGAATAAGGGGTATTCTCATGGGTAAAGTAATCACCATTGCTCAGTCCCCACAAGATGAGTCTGAAGTTGTCACATACAACCCGTGGGGCAAGTTACGTGACTTCACCTCTGCTCGGATCGCTCTGGGTCGTAGCGGGAACAGTGTACCAACCAACGAGTTACTCTCATTTCAGCTGGATCATGCCCAAGCTATGGATGCTGTGCATTGCAGTTTGAATATTGAGTCTCTCGTTGCTGGTTTGTCGGACTCTTACTCGATTCTTGAAAATACCTTAGAGCCTCCAGTGGTAGTGAGCAGCCGAGTAAGTGATCGGCTTATGTACCTGCAAAGGCCCGATTTAGGAAGGCAACTCGATGAATCTTCTTGGCAAACGCTCAACTTGATAGCAAATGAGCATAACACTGACATTGATCTTGCGATTGTTATTGCTGATGGACTTTCTTCCGTCGCAATTCAAAACCATGCCGTGCCTGTTGTTACTCGATTGATTTCTCTTTTAAGCGCTGATGATGAACATCAATGGAAATTCGCACCTATCACAATCGTAAAGCAAGGAAGAGTAGCGGTAGGGGATGATGTTGGTGAATGTTTTAACGCCAAGGCCGTGCTGGTTTTAATTGGAGAGAGACCCGGTCTAACTTCTCCGGATAGCATGGGTATGTATCTCACTTGGGGGGCTAAACGAGGCTCTAAAGATTCCCAAAGAAACTGCATTTCCAATGTGCGCCCTCAGGGGCTCAACTATGACGATGCCTGTGAACGCGCATTTTACTTGCTCAAGGAGGCTCGAAAATTCCAACTGTCAGGAGTGAATCTGAAAGATCGCTCCGATATCAATGAGCCAAGTGGCGCAAGTGTTGAAGATAAACACAGCGACAACTTTTTAATTTCATCAAAGTAGAAGGATTTACTATGTCTAAACATCAGGAGTACTTGGCCAAAAGGCAGCTAAAAAGAGGCACCGCAGGTTGGATCTTACTTGCTGGCTTAGGTGTCTCGTATGTTATATCTGGTGACTTCGCCGGTTGGAACTTTGGTATCGCTCAAGCAGGATGGGGAGGCTTTCTTATTGCTGCTATCGCGATGGCAGTAATGTATTTCACGCTAGTATTGTCTTTAGCTGAAATGTCTGCGGCTATTCCTGCTGCGGGTGGTGGTTACAGCTTCGCAAGACAGGCGATGGGGCCGACAGGTGGCTTTTTCACTGGCTTATCAGTTTTGATTGAATATGCGCTCGCGCCTGCTGCGATAGTGATTTTTATTGGCTCAGCAGTGAATGAATTGGTTGGTATCGATGGCCCTGTTGTTTACGCACTTTTCTACGCCGTCTTTATCGCTATTCATATGGCAGGGGTTGGCGAAGCTCTCAAAGTAATGATGGTCATCAGCGGTTTGGCTGTGCTAGCTATTCTCATTACTGCTGCTGTGCTTATTGGTCACTTTGACGTTAATAACTTATTCGATATTGCTCCGGCGACGGCTCAGGCAACAGAAATCTTGCCGTTTGGGTGGTATGGCGTATGGGCTGCGTTGCCATTTGCAATGTGGTTGTTTCTTGCGGTTGAAGGTGTGCCTTTAGCGGCAGAGGAGGCAAAAAATCCGGCAAAAGATGTTCCCAAAGGCATCATTGGTGCGATGCTGTTTTTATTGCTAACCGCAACTCTCGTAGTCGTCCTTTTGGCTGGTGCGGTTGGCTCAAAGGTCATAGGCGATAGCGCGGTGCCATTAGTTGACGCCCTAAAGCTTACGGGCAATTCAACGGTAGCAATGGCCGTGAACTTACTTGGATTGGCTGGCCTTATCGCTTCTTTCTTTTCAATCATTTATGGTTACAGTCGCTTGGTGTTTGCGCTTTCCCGCGCGGGTTATTTACCGCAAACTTTGTCATTAACCAGTGACAAAAAAGTGCCTTCTCGTGCGCTTTTGGTTCCGGGCGTTTTTGGGTTCTTGGTTTCACTTACGGGTGAGGGGGACTTAATCTTGGCGATGGCTGTTGTCGGTGCGACTGTATCGTACGCATTAATGTCCTTGAGCCATATTTTATTGCGAATTAAACAGCCGGAATTAACTCGTCCATATAAAACGCCTGGTGGGATAATTACGTCGAGTATTTCTCTGGTGCTTTCTTTGATCGCAATGACAGGTGTTTATGCTTTTGATCCCTCAGCCTTTTTCATGACAATGGGATTGTTTCTTATCGGTGGTGTTTATTATGGGTTATACAGCCGCAACAAACTGGTGGCAGCAACCGCCGAGGAAGAGTTTGCCATGCTGTCTGTAGCAGAGCTAGAGCTTGAATCAGATGTCGTACGATAGTCACTTTGATTCTTGTTATTCAGCATATTAAGGGAGCCATAGGCTCCCTTTGTCATTTCTATCAAAAGTGCATAGCGCACAAATGCATCACTTTAACTTTATAAGCGGTTAATCATGTGAAAGTCTAGTCTGGATAACGATGGCGCAGATCCATCACAGGTAAAGGTTAAGTTTTCAAGGAAAGAGCATGATAAACAAGGTATTTAATACACTTTTGGGAACAGAGTTACCGATTATTCAAGCGCCAATGGCCGGTGTGCAAGACAGCCAAATGACCATAGCCGTCAGTAATGTTGGCGGGCTTGGCTCGTTACCTTGTGGAATGCTGAACAAAGACGCCATCGTAAAAGAACTTCAACTTATCAAGCAGGCAACTAACCGACCGTTTAACCTCAATTTCTTTTGCCATGAAATGCCGGAGTATGACGCCAACAAGCACGAAGAGTGGCAAAAAACGCTGCAACCGTATTTTTCCGAGGTTGATGCAACCGTTCAGGCTCAGCCAAACGCTCCGACAAGGATGCCTTTCAATTATGATATTGCTGATGCGATTGAACCATTTGCACCGCCAGTGATCAGTTTCCACTTTGGTTTGCCAGACGATGATCTGTTAGCTCGAATTAGAGGGTGGGGAGGGAAGATCCTTTCGTCAGCGACTACGGTGGACGAAGCACTTTGGCTAGAAGCAAAAGGCGTTGACGGTATTATCGCCCAAGGCTTGGAGGCTGGTGGACACCGAGGTATGTTTTTATCGGATGATTTAACTACTCAATTAAGTTTGATGGCGTTATTACCACAAATCGCCAAACGGGTGAATTTGCCTGTTATTGCTGCAGGCGGAATCGCTGATAGAAGTGGGGTGGAAGCCGCGTTGAGATTAGGAGCGAGTGCCGTTCAAGTTGGCAGCGCCTATTTGTTGTGTGATGAGGCGAAAACATCGTCTTTACATCGATATGCCATTGCCAGTGAACGCGCGCAACATACCGCTGTGACCAATGTTTTCTCGGGCCGACCAGCGAGAGGCATTGTGAATCGCGCGATGTCGGAGCTAGGCTACATCAGTGAGTTTGCGCCGAAATTCCCATACGCCTCCATTGAAATGGCTCAACTAAGAGCGCTTATGGAAAAGCAAAACCGAGATGAATTCACACCGTTGTGGTGCGGACAAAACTCGTCGGGTTGTAAGGAAATATCGGCGGCAGAAATGACATTGTCATTAGTGGAAGGCATCGATTTAAACTGATATGCATCTTGCCTTTTAAAGCGATGCTGACTGAATGGTTACGAGTTATCCCTGTATTTATGTAGTAAATCTAATGGGATGTGGCAGTAATCATTCGGAAAGTTTGTGAGTCTGTCTTGGTGCTCATCATCACTTGGCACATAATTTGTAAGTGGCAGTACTTCTACGGCGATCTTGTCGGCGTCCGGTCGCGCTGCGATAAACGCTTTCGCGATGGTGAGATGCTGTTCGTTTTGGCTATAAACACCAGTACGGTACTTCTTACCTACGTCTTCACCTTGCTTGTTAACGCTGTAAGGGTCGATTATCTCAAACAAATACCCCATTAAAGTTTCAACCGAAACTTGCTCAGGGTCGAACTGGGTTTTCACGCACTCTGCGTAGCCATCGTATTCGGATTGAGTGTTATCCGTTGTGCCATTTGCTCGCCCTGCTTCTGTGTTGATTACGCCCGGAAGGTGGCGCATAAATTCTTGCACGCCCCAAAGGCAGCCGCCAGCGAAGTAAATTTCTTCCATCACTTTTATCCTAGTCTTTACCGTTGTTGGGATGTAGGGAGCTAACCCCTCTTCTTCCATCCCATTTTCGTTGCCCTATTATCTGTTGATGGGAGCGATATTCGCAAGGTGCAGCTTGGCTAATCAGACCACGTGCTTTTTCCTTTTTACTTTCAAGTTCTTTTCATATGAAACATCAGGTGAGTATACTGTAAGCTCATCAATAAGGAGCGAATCTGTGAACCCAAGACAAAATGAAATTCTGCAATTAGTGAACGACCGTAAACGCGTTCAAGTCACGGAGCTTTCTGACATCATTGGCGTGTCGGGCGTGACCATCAGACAGGATTTGAACTTTCTGGAGCAACAGGGCTACCTAAAGCGCGTTCACGGCGCAGCTACCGCGTTGCAAAGTGATGACATTGATGCCCGCCTGGAAGTTCGTTTCGATATTAAACAATCGCTCGCAAACCAAGCTGCGGATTTGGTCGCATCGAATGAGACAGTGCTGATTGAAGGGGGCAGTGCCAATGCGTTGTTGGCTCGGACTTTGGCTGAGCGCGGCGATGTGACCATCATTACGCCATCGGCGTATATCGCCCATCTCATCCGTAACACTTCTGCCAACATTATCTTGCTTGGTGGCGTGTATCAGCACCAAGGCGAGAGCTTGGTCGGACCGCTGACTAAGTTGTGTATTGAGAACATTCATTTCAGCACAGCCTTCTTGGGTATTGACGGCTTCCATCAAGACACTGGCTTTACTAGCCGCGACATGATGCGTGCTGAGATCGCAGAAACCATCATTGCGAAAAAAAGGCGCAATATTGTTCTAACGGATTCTAGTAAATTTGGGCAAATTTATCCCTCATCAATTGGTAAGACTGACGAAATATCAGTGCTGCTGACTGACAAAGCCGCTCCGAAAAGCGACCTTGAACAAATCAAAAAGCGAGGTGTGGAAGTTATATTAGGCTGATTAAGCAACGCTTTGTTTTCGCTTCGCGAGCATTGCTGTTGGGGAGAAACCGGTGACTAGCATAGTGCCGCTAAGCACTAGAATTGTTCCTATGATGGTGTTAGAGCCGACGGGCTCATCTAGCACCAAGTAGCCCCACAAGATACCAAAAACAGGAACAAGAAAAGTGACAGTCAGTGCTGACGCTGGGCCGATATCAGAAACTAAGCGGAAATAGAGCAAATAAGCGAACCCTGTGCATACAACGCCGAGCGTGACAACAGAGCTCCATTCGAAATGACTTGGTTCTGCACGCATTGGTAAGAATGGTAGCAGCGGCAGTACCCAAATAACCGCCGCCCACATGCTGCCGTGAGCATTGTCAAAAGCTGGTACTTGTGGCGCATTTTTAGTGTAGTTGGTAGCAATGCCATAGCTGAAAGAAGCCATCAAACTGGCGGCAATAGGGAGCATGGCTTCTTCACCTATGGTTGAAGTATCTAAGCCGACCAAGACTGCAACGCCTCCAATGCCTATTAGCATACCGAGAACAGATTTCGCTGTGAGTGGGCTGCGGTACCAAACAAAGCCAACTAGTGCTCCCCATATTGGGGCGGTTGAGTTCAATATTGCTAAAGTTGATGCATTCAGTGTCTGGGCTGCGTACGCAAAGAGTAAAAATGGAACTGCGCTATTGAATAAGCCAATAATAAAGAAGTGTTTAGTATGCGCAGTTAACGTGAGTTTCTTCTTCAAATATACGGCGATCAATAACAAAGCGACGGCGGCAAATGTAACTCGAAATTCGATTAAGTAAGCCGGCCCGAATGTGTTGGCGGCGACTCGCATAAACAGAAACGAGCCACCCCAAATAGCAGCAAGGCAGAGTAAGCGAAAAAAACTGACGGCAGTCATTTGACATCCTTGGTCGAGGTCTAGCGCCTCATCGATTAATTGTTGCGCTAACAGTGAATTAAACCAAGGATGAGGTCAACCAGAAATGTAATGCCAGTTCCGGATCTGGCTAGCTTGGGCTCACGTTGATGGTGTGTTGTTGATTTGTGATCACTTAATGGCTCTCTGACCATACTGCGAATTCATTTCCACTCGGTTCAGTGAAGTGGAATCGACAGCCGCCGGGGAATTCGAAAATAGGGCGGATAATTTTTCCACCATGCTGCTCTACTTTTGTCTGAGTGGCCTGAATGTCTGAGCTATAAAATACTAAAAGTGCGCCACCATTTGCGGTTTGGTTTATAAACTCAGATTTGAAGAATCCGCCATCCAACCCTTGTCCTGAAAATGCAGAATATTCTGGACCATAATCGGTAAAGCTCCAGTCAAAAGCACGCTCAAAAAATTGTTTGGTCGCACTGACATTAGTGGAACCAAATTCAACGTAATTCAATTTTTCATGTTGATGCATGGTGAAATCCTTCTCGGTTACTATCGTTTCTAAGCGAACTTTTCTACGATGATGTCGTCCGCTTTTTCGACAAATAATGCGCCATTATCTCTGAGCTCTGTCAGCACATTCTCTACATTATCAGGCAGCACCGCACGAGTTGAAGCAAGATTAACTACCACATTGTAGCCAAGTTCCAGCGCTTGCATGACGGATTTTTTCACGCAAAAGTCTAAGGCAAGGCCACCGATAACTAAGGTATCAATCCCGTTGAACTTTAGAAATTCATGCGCGCCTGTCGTTTTGGTGTCGGCAATATCATGGAAAAAAATACCGTAAGGGTGTGCGTCAGGATCCATACCTTTATTAACTTGAAAATCATAGTCCAACACGGGTGGTAAGCCATCTAGCAGCTCAGAACCTGTTGTGCCAAGCACACAGTGACGGTTCCACTTTATATCCACATTCGGTAAACCAACGGGCTCAAGCATATTGGATGGCGATTCTGCATCCCACTTTGCTTTTGGTGGGTGTAAGTCACGACTGACCAGTTTTAATCGGCCTTTGGCATGATTGTTCAAAAGTTCCGGTACGATTTCCAACGCACCTGCAACGGGCAGTTCATCTGGACATAACTCACTAAAGCCTTTCTCTGGATCAACGTCGATCACTGCTGTAGTTTGATAGTTTACTCGAACAGTCATGGCAGACTCCTTGTCTGTCTGATTGTCTGCGTTTATCCACGCAAACAGTTTTGAAAAAAGGTTACTTCGTCGCTAGTCAGCGTATATACCATTGCGGGTTTTCCACCTTTGCCTTTGTTGGTTGAAGCGACTTTATTAGTGGGTTTTAGTACGCCTGAATCTATCAAGCGGCGCTTAATCGTCATTCGGCTGATATCAATACCAAACTCTTGATAAGCAGAAATGATGTCCGCAACCAAAAACTCTTTGTCTAATGCAAACAAAAGAACCGATGTGTATTCAATGGATGCACGAAGCTTTTGCCACGCTTTTTCAATGGTTTTTTGATGATCAAATGCGAGAGTCTCTTCTCCATTGAGAATAGCCTGTAGCGAAAACCATTTAAGTTGGCATTCCGGTACACCTGCATTATTTATTTGCTCTACATTGTTACGATCAACTAAGGCGTAGTGCGTAATGTTTAAGCTCCAGTCTTCTGGATCGCGTTTTGGATCACCGTCGATAAACGCTTCGCTAAAATGGCGAGGGTAGGTATGGATTTTCTCACGGCAAATTCGGCGACGCGCCGCTTCAAAGTTTTCATCGGCCGGGCGTCCGCCTTCACTGGTTAAGTCTTTATCAAAGACAAATCCGCCCGGTAGTGCCCAGACTCCATGGTATGGCCGATTTGGATTTGAACGTTTAATCAACAACACTTCCAATCCCTTATCGGCACAGCCAGATAGCCTGAATGGAATAATGTCGACAGATACGATCATGGTTGGGTCCTAATATTGATTTGTAAATAATCTAGCGCATAACAAGTGGTCAATCAATGGGTAAGTAACGAGTTGTTAGAAACGTTTTTGGTAGTGTTCGTAATACGGTTTGAGCATAAATTTACGGATGACTCTGACTTATTCACAATGCTTGCTCGAATTCTAGACAAAAAAACCTTATAAAAATGAGTGGTTAGTAACAAAAGTTGACAAACTATAGATGGGTGTTTATTGTTTACGCAAATTAGTTAGTAACAAAAAGTTATATACCCAGGAAGGGCATGTAGAAGGGCACCTAATGACCACCAAACTATTTTCTTCCCGCATCATTCAAAGCGCTTTGGATTTCGATGTCTACAAAGTCAATATGATGAGCGCTGTAACAGCGCTTTACCCTGATGCGATGGTGTCATATAAGTTTATCGTGCGCAGTGAGGAAGACCTCTCTGAGCTTTTGCCTGAGGTAAAAGCCGAAGTCCTTAAACTGCAAGATATTCAATTTACGCAAGAAGAAATTGAATATATTAAGCGTGTCGCGCCTTACCTGAATCCTGACTTTGTTGATGCACTGCGCCATTTCCGTTTCAACCCACAAAGTGATGTCTCTTTCCATAATAAAGCCATGGCTGATGGCTCAAGCCAGTTAAGAATTACCATTAACGGTTTGTGGCGAGATACCATCTTGTACGAAACGATCATCATGAGTATCGTGTCTGAAGTTCGTAGCCGTCAGCGTTGGTCAGATATCCCTGTTGCGCAATTTACCACTGTTTTAGAAGAGAAAGTTCGACACCTAAAGTCGGAACTAAAACGTCGTAACATTACTAACTTTAAATTTTCTGACATGTCGACGCGTCGACGTTTTTCCTTTCAAGCTCAGCGCACTATGCTGGAATATTTGTGCCAGGAAGTGCCGGAATGTTTGACAGGAACAAGCAACTATCACTTAGCAAAAGAGCTAAACTTGACGCCTATCGGCACGGTTGCTCATGAATGGTTTATGGGACACCAAGCTCTGGTGAATGTGCGAGATTCGCAAAAAGTGGCGTTGCAACGTTGGCAAAAAATGTTTAATGGTGCACTAGGTATTGCGTTAACCGATACGATTGGTATCGATGCTTTCCTTAAAGACTTTGATGAAGAACTAAGTAACGCGTACTTCGGTGTACGTCACGATAGTGGTTGCCCTTATAGCTGGGGTGAAAAAATGATTGCACACTACCAGTCGCTGAATATAGACCCATTAACAAAAACACTGGTGTTTACCGACGGACTTAACTTCGAACAAGCGTTAGATATTTGCGAGTATTTCCAAGGACGTATTCAGGTGAGTTTTGGTATCGGTACTTTTCTTGCCAATGATATGGGTGATTATGTCAATAAAGATGGTGAAGCCTACCAGCCACTTTCTATCGTGATAAAAATGGTCACGTGCAATGGTTCACCGGTCGCCAAAATCAGTGACGAACCTGAGAAAGCCATGTGTGAAGATATCTTCTTTTTGATGAATCTCAAGCGCCGCTTTGAACAACCTCTTGATTTAAATGAGTGTCGTAAAATGATCGATCGTTTAGAAACTGAAGGTCAAAATTATCTCATCGACGCGTAGGCGTTATCCTCTCTCCATGATAAGCACCCTCTATCGTTACGACAAATTTATATAGGTAAACGTGGAGGGTGATTTCGTTATAGTAATATACAGAAGTAACCAGATACAGCGCAGGAAAGCACTCAAAAGTTGATGTGTTATCTGCCTTTGATTGGTGTAAATCGATACGTTACAGCATCGTGGACGGTGTATCTCATCCGACACTAAACTCAGTCTAATCACGTAGTTTATTCCCACGTACCATGAGCTCACTCGGGTATAGACGTCTATCTGCTTTTATGACTTTGGGCTTCACGTAGTTGCTTGAATCAGGAGTCAAAATGAACCTAGTAGTACATTTGCAAAAGAAAGCGATCCGAAAATATGGCTATGAGATGGCCACTCGCCAAGCATGGAAGTGTGGTATCAAGGCAAATCTTGTAAAGCGCGTGATTGGCCTTTTTAAAGGACAAATTGTTTGTGTGGTTGAAGGTTGCCGAGCAGAGTTTTCTTCTCCTCTTAATAACCCCCTTCACGAAGATGACAAGCAGGGGCGATATGTGTTTGTTGGCGGTGTATGCTGGGAACCAAATAACATTATAGCGCCTGGTTTCCCTGATTTTATGTTTATGCACGTGCGTAATCTAAGCCACCGTCATAAGTATTTAACGGATGACGAACTATTTTTGAGCTTGGCTTAAAAATAAATCTCATAGACTAGTCCAGCCCAATCATAATCAGTAGTGATACAGTTTTAGCTCTGTTGACATTCTGCTGAGTGTTTCTTGACGTACCTCTTATAAAACAGTGTTTCTTTACTTGTTAATAACAGAGGGTTTGTTTTCGTCTGATGTGATTTCCCTTTTGCGATTTACCATAACGCTCATCAAAGCAAACCATACTGGGATGTAAATCATGAATATGAAATCTATCGCAATTGCAACGGCAGTTGTTGCTGTACTAGCAGGCTGTAAAGACAAAACGCCACCAGCTCCAACTCAAGCAAACATTACTTTGGTTGAAGCGGTGACTGAAACGGTGAAAAAGCCGCACCAAGTATGTAAAGACGTGGTAGTAACCGAGCAAGTTGCCCCTGCGGATGACAATAAAATTATTGGTACGGTTGGTGGCGCAGCAGCTGGAGCAGCGCTGGGCAACCAAATCGGTGGTGGCTCAGGTAAAGTGATTGCAACTGCAGCTGGTACGATTGCTGGTGCACTGACAGGTCGTAAGATCCAGGAGAATGTGCAAAAAGGTGATGTAGTAACAACGACGAAAAAACAGTGTCATACAGAATATACGACATCTGATAAAGTAGTGGGTTACGACGTCACTTACGAAGTTTCAGGTGCACCAAAGACGGTTCGTTTGGCGAGCAAGCCAGCGACAAAAACGTTCCCAATTCAAGATGGTAACGTTGTTCTACCACAATAGTTAGCGACTTAACCGAAGCGATTAACAAGCCCTTTTATCTTTGAGATGAAAGGGCTTTTTCACACAAGCGGCGTTTTCATCTGTTTTCCTATTGGAATGTGCGGCCAGAAATACCCGTTAATTTCCGTGTTCGATACAATCACTTTTCTAAAAGTATGAACGGAAAAAACATGGAAGATTTTTACCTGACCGAGCACGGTTTGGCTGGTTATTTCGAAGCGCAATGGTTCGACAAGTTCATTGAGGATCAACAGATTGAGATGATAACCAGTCGCTCAAAACAAGTCCCACTTTCTTTTTTGTCATCACCTCACTGCTCCCAAGTTGCTGATTTTATTGCGCAGGCGGTAATCGAAAGCAGCGTTCAGCCGTATTCCCTACTTGAGGTTGGGGCGGCGCTGGGAAGAAATTATTATGAGTTAGTGCAACGCTTACCTAACCTTAGAGAAGCGACGCTTGTGGAGCCTTCAAATAGGTTAATGGATGGCTTGAAGCAACTATTAATAGAAGAACAACGCGTCGAGCTTACTTACCTTCACGATGTGAACACCTTAAACACTTTAGAGGTAGAGAATAGAGATATCGTACAGAAATGTGCTCATGTTGATTTGACGCTAATTAACCAGCCTTTTGAGCTTGATACTCTCCAATCTCGCTTTGATTTAGTCGTATGTTTAAATGTGATTGATCAATGTGAGTCGCCACTTAGCGTGATCAATGCTCTAAAAAAAACCACCAAGGTGGGTGGGCTGATCGTTGTCTCTTGCACTTATCAGTGGAACGCGAAACACATCAAAAATAAAGAAGAGGCGGTTGATGATATCAAAGAATACTTTGCTGAAGGCTGGCGTCTAGTGTCGGAAGCCGAGCATGAATATCGCATCCGGTTTAATGATCGCTTTGCAAGGCAGTTTTTATCTCACGTAGTCGCTTACGTAAAAAACGATTAGAGCCACATAAAAAACCGAGCACTTACGGCTCGGTTTTTTAGTCTTTGGGCTAGAGCACAACTTTAAGTAACGTGCGCTTCTTGTTGCTCTTGCAACTTTTTCTTGCGACGCTCTCGTTTAGAAAGCCAAACCAGAGGCACAACAATCATAATGGTTCCTATTGCCATAAATATATCTGGCACTTCTCCAAACCAAATCAATCCCACAAACACGGCACCAATTAAGCCACTGTATTCAGCGCTAGCAATTTTGTTGCTATCGATCGAGCGGTAAGCGATGACACATGTTGCTGCATAAATCATGATGAACAAACTTGAGCCAGCAGCAACAGGGAAAGCACTCCAGTCCCAAGGTTCTGCTTCGATCAGAACAAGCAAGAAGGCTACTGGAATACCTGCCAAGTTTGTCATCAATAACGTTTGCATCACAGACTGATTTTTTGGCAGTTTTCGAATGAGCAAGTTATTGATTGCTAAAGTAATTGCAACAACTAAAGCTGAAATGGCTGCCCAATCGATTTGGTCTGGACGAATGATGACCAATACACCGGCAAAGCCCATTATCGCTGCAGCGACCGATTGCTTAGACAACTGTTCTCCAAAAAAGATTGCTGCAAGTGGCAACATGATCAATGGCGCGGCGTAAAAGATCGCGTTCGCAGTTGCGAGCGGTAAAGATGAGATCGCCAAAACCATGAATATTGCACCAAGTAACCATACGTGAGCGCGAACAGCATGCCACTTAAACCCTTCAAGAAAAGGCGCATTTTTTGTTAGCAGGTAGACTGGCAGCAGGAAAAGCACCGCTGATATTTGTCGGAAAAAGACAAATTGAAAAATAGGCACTTCATTTCCGACACTTTTAATTAAAGAGTCCGAAAGCACCGCAATGAGATTTCCAACAATTAATAGCAGCATCGCTGCTCCGACCGATGTAACTTTCACTTTTTCCTCTCCTCTTTCTTTGCCAAAGAGTAGGTGATGTCATAGGATGAAGTGAAGTGATATTTATTAGTTTAAGTATGAGATTTTTAGATAATGAAATTGCCACCACTCAGAGCTGTTCACTGTTTTGAATCTGTTGCCAGAAACTCTAGCTTTTCGCTTGCTGCTGAAGAACTCAATGTGACGCAAAGTGCCGTTAGCCACCAGATACGATTATTAGAAGATTATTTGGGTGAATCATTATTTATCCGTCAAGGCAGAAAGCTCTCTTTGTCCGATACGGGCACCCGCTATTTAGAGGATATTAGCCCAGCAATTAGCTCAATTGCGATGGCCAGCCAAAAGGTGCGAGAAGGGGACAAAGGCAGCATACGGTTGGCGATTTATAGCTCGCTTGCCGTAAAGTGGCTTATTCCGCGTTTGTCTGATTTTAAGCGCTTACATCCAGAAATCGATCTGACACTCAATATGGTCGTTGGTGATCCTGAACAGACAGACAGCGTTGGCGATTGTTTCATCACGGTAGAAAAGCCAAAGCGAAACTACATGTCGGTAAAGTTATACGCGGAGACGCTGTATCCGGTCTGCAGCCATAAAATTTGGAAAGAGTTGCAAGATCAACCGATTCCAGAAGCGCTTTGGCGATACCCTATTTTGTCGACAGACTCAATTTATCGTGAGAGAGGAAAAGACTGGGCTGAGTGGTGCAGAGCGGGCGGTTACACCTTGCCGAAAGATGTCGATGTTCAACATTTTAGTCATATGTTGTTGGCAATAGAGGCGGCGCGTTATGACCAAGGCATCGCATTTGCGAATGATTTTATGCTCAATGAAAGAGATAAAGCGCACGATTTGGTGTACATCCCTTCTCATGGATTGGAAACCGGAGACAGCTTTTATTTTATTCATAAAAAGAGTCGAGCCAAGCAAGCGGAAATCATCAAGCTCACTAACTGGTTGAAGCAGCAATGCTTGTGAAATGACTAAATTGTCAAAATTAAGAAAGAAAGTGGCAAAGTTGTGTCTAAATATTTCATGTTTTATTGAGTTTTTATTCATTAACATCCACTTGGTTTTGAAACCAAGTGAAATGGACAGCATGGCATGCTTAAGGATGGGCAAAACACAACCTCAATAATTAACAGGCAGTGAAATACAATGTTTAAAAAAACATGGCTAATGACAGCCCTTCTAGCAACATGTTCTGTTGCAAACGCAGCTCCTTACGTTGGTGCATCTGTAGGTCAAGCATCGTTTGGTGATGTTAATGGCTCTATCAATGGTGGTGGTACTAACGCTAGCACTAAACTTAAACTTGAAGATGACTCAAGCCTTTCAGGCAAAGTATTCGGTGGTTACAAATTCAACGAATACATTTCTCTAGAAGCAGCCATTGGTGGCTACGATGCTTTAGACGGCAAAGTTGTTACTGTTGGTGACATGAAGTATCTATCGATTCAGCCAAAAGCGACTCTACCGATTGGCGATCGTTTCAACCTTTTTGCTAAAGCTGGTCTTTCTTACTTCAATGCTGAATTCAAAATTAGCAACTCTGTGATTGACGGTAGCGCAGGCCATACCACCATTTCTGACAGCACTGTAACAGGCATGTACGGTTTAGGCGCAGAGTTCGCTATTACTGAAAACTTTGCTCTACAAGTTGAATGGGAATACATGATGCCTGAGCTAGACATTGCGAAATTTGGCAATGAAAAAGTAACGGTTGATGCAGACATCAATGTGTTCTCTGTAGGTATGAGCTACCGTTTCTAAGAATACTTATTCAAGTTACCTCTTGGCTTAGTAAACGTTTTTGACTTCTGTTGGTCGAGCTGAGTCCAAGCTTTGAATTTGTTTAGATATAGCACAGGAAGTTTAGTTGCTAAGCGTCCTGTGCTATTTTTTTTGCTTTGGAATAACTCTTAGGAATCTTTGTGAACGATGTCAATCTTAGGTATCTGGATCTACTGTTAAAGCACTTTGAACCTCACCAGTATCACCTTGTTACGCTTTCTGAGCTAGAAGCGGTGATTTGCACGTCGAGGCGCAATGTTTCTATTGTGATGAAAAAGCTTGCCACTTACGATTGGGTCGATTGGCAACCTGCGATTGGCCGAAGTAACGCTAGCCGTCTCAGTATTAATATTTCCCTCCAACAAGCGATGACCGAGTTTTTGGTTGAGGAGCTTGGCAGAGGAAGAATGAACTCAATAACGAAACTTATTGATTGGTTCGGTCAAACCGCGGTTAGAGCACTAACTATCGCATCTGAAAAAGTGAATCGATTGAATGAATCAAATAACGCTATTTTGATTTCTTCTTACCCTTGGGTATCCAAAATCGACCCTGCGAATACTTACCGTCACACTGAATTACACGTCGCGAAAAGCGTTTATGACGTATTGCTGACCCAAAATTCCAATGGTGGTATCGAGCCATCGTTAGCACACGAATGGAAAATGGAAGGCAAGGTAATGACGTTATGGTTGCGGCCAGGCATATATCGCCATGATGGCGAACCCCTTAACATACAGGATGTGGTTTGGAGTATAGAAAGACTTAGGGAGATAAAAGGACCAGTTCACGAGCTCTGGCAATGCATTGATAGCGTGGTTGCAGAAACATCTAACTGCTTAAAAATCATATTGAAGCATCCGAACAAGTTGTTTCCATACATGCTAGCAACTCCTCATGCGTCTATTCTGTGTCGAGATGTCGTCTCTTTCGGTTCTAGTTATTCCTACCACATAGGGACTGGGCCATTTAAAATCAGCGGCTGGAACCAGGAGAGTATGACTCTTGAAGCGCACAAAGAGTATTTTTCAGCACGCGCATTGTTAGATCAAATAACGCTGTCTCATGGTGATGTTAAAACCTTAAATATGTTGAGCTTTAACCAAAGCTCCGATCACGTTGAAGTGGAAAAAATTAGCGCATTTTCATATTTGACCTACCGCGAACGCGTGGAATCCCAACTCACAAAAGAGACTTGGTATCAACTCGCTGATTACATCCATGTGCAAAAGCGAATTTATGATGCGCCAAGTGCCGTTGACAGCATTCAGTTAGAGACTCACGAGCAAGATTTATCAATAACAGATGGTGTTGTGATACCTAAACTGAAAGGTAAAGTGGTATTAGCTGAACCTGTCTGGACGATTCCGAGTTTAATTCGTCATTCCGAATGGTTGCACAGTGTGATTCGTGCAACGGGATTAGAGTTAGAGATCATTGTTATTGATGACATTAGTTTTCCTGAGGTAGTGTCTCACCAAGCAGATTTGCTCTTCATTGAGGAAGTCATGGAAGCACCATTTGAATATGGCATCTTCGAATGGCTGTCGATAGCAACTGGACTGCGTTTTAGTTTTGATCAAAGCCAGATGTTAAGCCATAGAGAAAAGGTTCGCAGGGCGATGGCAGATGATCACTCGCTACAGTCTTTATTAAACCTAGAGAAAGCGCTGCGCGATCAGTACCTATATTTGCCTTTGTTTGTTGGCTACGAAGAAGTGACAAAAACACAGCAAGTGCGAGGTGTGCAGGTGAAGAATACAGGCTATAGCGATTTACATAGGTTATGGATTGCTCATTCACACTAGAGTCGGTGTTCAAGATTATGCAAATGTCCAACGCATAAAGCCATCGAAATGATGGCTTTATAAGGGCGTATCGGATTAGAAGTTGTACGACACACTTGCGCCAACAACCCATTGGTTTGCGCTATCAACGATAGAAGAGTCGCTGATACCGCTGCCTAGGCGCGTGTATTGTGTCATTTGGCTTACTTGCCAGTTGTCGTTGATTGGCATAACAAGTTTGTAGCCCACACCATAGCTTACCGTTGAATCACCTTTGTATGCTTTGCGGTTTGCGTTTGCTTCGCGTTGTTTCACACCAAAGTAGTAATCTACGTAGTCTTCACTTTGATAAGTTAGGTTAGCAAAAGGAACAAAATCAACACTACCGAATTTCATGATGTGGAAGTAAGTCGCGCCCGCCAAGTAACCTTTGTAAGCACCGCTGATATCGTGCTGAAGGTATGTAGAAATGACGTTGTTTTGATCCAGTGTAAAGTCTGCGTTTAAACCTAGATCGACGGCGAAACGGCGTTTATCTGTGCCTTTCAGGCTTTTCGCTGTATCACCGTCGCGCATTACACCACTACCTACAAGGTAGGCACTCATGTTGATTAACTCATTGGTGTTACCGAAGAAGCGGTAGTTAATGCCACTTAGGTCGGCATTAAAGTCGTCACCATGGTAACCACCGTTGAGAATTGGTGCTGTATTATGCTTTTGATCTTTGAAAAGATCGCTGCCTTGAGCCACACCAGCTTCTACGTTCCAACCGCCTTCGTTGTTGTAGATGTTACCGTTACGAATGTAAGTATCGCCAGCGAAAGCTGAGCCAGCAGCTGTCAGAGTAAGTAGTGCAATTAATGTTTTTTTCATCATTTTTCCGAGTTGTTCTGTTTTGTTTTGAACACTGTACAAAATGACGTTGTAAGCATCTATCGGCAAAGCGTATGGAAATGTAATGAACAATCAGGGTAAGAAGCAGAATGTTGCTTCAGAATAGAAAGGTTGCTGGAATAGCTTTCGTTAAAACAGCGAAAAAATCCGAGCTGGGGTGGCTCGGATTTGGGGTATTTATCAGGTATTGATACTAACTTCTTACTGTTTCGTTAAGTTGTATAGTGGTGCTAGGTCACCCGTTACTTTTTCGCCATTCATGTCTAGCTTCATAAGTACGTTTTCACCAACAAAGTATTGGTTTGGTGCATCTTCATTTGTCAACGTTACGATGCTGCCATTTGCGTCCCAAGTGAATTGACCTTCAGATTTTGATTGACCGTCTTCTTTGTCTTGGTAGCTTTCTTCAAGTACGTAAGTGCCATCTTGATTTAGTGTGATGGTCATATCGATACCAGCACAATCCGCGCAAGGTAGTGTTCCTTTGTAGGTGCCGTTCCAGTCCAGAGCACTTTGTGCGTTGTGTTCAGAGTCTACAAATGTCTCTTCAGTAATTACCTGTTCTTCTTCTACTGGTAACGTGTCAATTGTCTCAGTCGTAACGTCTGCACTGGTGGTGACTTCAGTTTCCGTTGCCTGAGGTACTTCAACTGCGCTTGTTTCGGCAGGTTTCTCATCTTGACAGCCTGCAAGAATGATTACCGCGCCTGTTAGTGCCAACATTGTCTTTTTCATTTTATCCCTCTTTAAATCAAGATTTTGTATGAGAGTAATAGTAGACATTTATCGAGGATTTGCGTCATCAAAAAGCAATAGAATGATCTAACTATGTCAATAAAACCGGATATGAGCATGAAATTGTCAGGAAAATCAGAACAATGTAAATGTTGCTTGGGGTATCAAGCTTGAGCCCACAGATAAATATCTAAAAAGGGGAGTGGGAGTGAGTTAATTGATAACAGCCCACATTGTTGTGAGCTGTATTATCAACATCATCTAAGAAACGTTATTGAAGCTTGAGCGTGAAGTGCCTCGTTTTGTGCTTCGTTGATCAGAAAACAGCTCCGCA
This sequence comes from Vibrio sp. YT-18, assembly GCF_033337345.1. Lineage (NCBI taxonomy): Bacteria > Pseudomonadati > Pseudomonadota > Gammaproteobacteria > Vibrionales > Vibrionaceae > Vibrio > Vibrio sp. YT-18. The sequence goes on from NZ_JAWOQO010000008.1 coordinate 169,275, forward strand.
ATAACCTGACGATTTAATTCGCCTTTCAAATGGCCGTGCTCATCGATGACGGGCAGTGAATGTTCACACGACATGACTTCAGTCAGCACTTGCTCAATGGCTAAATGTGGAGAGATGATAGGCACCTCTTCATAGATATCATCACGCCAATCTGATATATGAGTTAACTTCGCTGCGTTTAGCAATCCTTGCTGTGTTATCACGCCTTGATAGCCTGCATTGGTCTCATGGTAGGCATAATCACGTTTAACACGTTTCATTTCACTTAGTGCATCTTCAATGGTTTCAGCGCGAACACAGTACGAAGGTGGCTGCATCAGCGTTTCGACTGTCAGTGCTCGCGCTCTATTGACGTCTTTTACAAAGGCTTCAACGTACTCATCGGCAGGATGCAGTAAAATTTCGTCTGGTGAACCTTGTTGGACAAGTTCACCGTCTTTAAGAATCGCGATGCGATCGCCAAGTCGAAGCGCTTCATCTAAATCATGAGTAATGAAAATAATGGTTTTGTGCAGCTTCTGTTGCAGCTCTACCAGCTGATCTTGCATTTCGCTCCGAATCAGAGGGTCCAATGCTGAAAAAGCCTCGTCCATCAACAGTATTTCGGCGTCGGTAGCCAGTGCCCGTGCAAGGCCCACACGCTGTTGCTGTCCACCCGATAGTTGAGCAGGATACTGGTGCTTATAACCCGTCAGTCCAACGGTTTCTAACCATTCATTTGCTTTTTCTAAGCGCGCCTCTTTATTCATTCCCTGAACTTCCAAACCATATGCGATGTTGTCGATAACAGTGCGATGAGGCAGCAAACCAAAGCGCTGGAACACCATAGACATCTTGTGACGGCGAAACTGTTCAAGCTCTTTGTTCGAAAGTTGCATGACATCCACCCCTTCTACCAAAATCTGCCCCATGGTTGGATCGATTAATCGGTTGAAGTGGCGAATCATGGTGGATTTTCCAGAACCGGATAATCCCATAATGACAAAAATTTCACCCTTTTGAATTTGCAGGTTGATGTCTTTTAGTCCGACCGTGTGGCCCGTTTCCGTTAAAACCTGCTCTTTACTATGTCCCAACTTAACGCGCTCAATCACGCTATTGGGCTTGGGGCCGAAGATTTTATACAGACCGCTGATTTCGATAAGTGGACTAGTCATGTTTTGAGTCTCCTAAATGAGCTTGAGTGCGTTTCGCATACGCTTGTGAAGCACGATCAAAAAGGATTGCTAGGGCGACAATTGCTAAACCATTGAGAAGACCAAGAGTGAAATATTGATTGGTAATAGACTTTAGAACAGGCTGACCTAAACCTTTTACCCCAATCATTGATGCGATGACCACCATTGACAGTGCCATCATGATCGTTTGGTTAATTCCCGCCATGATGGTTGGCATTGCAAGCGGAAGCTGAACCCCAAAAAGCCGTTGCCGAGTGCTGGCACCAAATGCGGTTGCGGCTTCCAATACTTCTTTATCAACTAGACGAATGCCCAAATTGGTTAAACGAATAACCGGTGGAATCGCGTAGATCACTACTGCGATAAGGCCAGGAATTTTCCCGATGCCCAATAACATCACAACTGGAATGAGATACACAAATGCCGGCATGGTTTGCATGACGTCGAGTAATGGTGTTACCACCGACTGAATGCGATTAGAGCGCGCCATAGCGATGCCTATAGGGATACCAAGTGCGATGGCAAGCATAGTACATACAGTGATGATACTGAGCGTACGCATAGTGTCTTCCCACATTCCAAAATAGCCAATCAGAATCAGCGAACCAAAACATGCAGCGGCCAGTTTCCAAGAGCGGCTGGCGGCATAAACGAGAGTGGTGCAGACACCTAAAATAATGAACCAAGGTGTAGAAATCAGAAGTTTTTCAAACCAGACAAGAAACGCAAGGAGTGGATCAAACAGAGACTCAATGAGTTCACCATACTCGCGAGAGAAATCTCTGTAGGCGCCGTCGAGTGTTTTGCGAATCGCCCTGAGATCAGAGGCATCCATTTCCGGGAATTCGCTGAGCCAATTTGAGTCAGACATATGTACTTCCTTTTTCTGATATACCTAAGCGCTCTCAAGAAACTTAATTTGGCAAGAAGAGTAGGGCACCTAGGCCAAGTAATGTTCGTTCGACAGGTTCTGTATCGAAAGTATTACCCTTTAAGCTCAGGCCAATGTCGTCAAACTTCTCTTTTTCGTTTCTTAGGTATACATCCTTTTAAATAAAACAATCATTAGTGTTCAAACTAATGATTTGCTTGGATTATAGTTTTTCTTCTTCAATAAAATGAACACATTAGCGTGTATTTGTATGAAAAATCTGCGCAAACTAACGTTTTTATTATCCGGTTAATTAGAATTGATCTTTTTGTTCGTTTGTCATCAAAATCCCTAAATTATTAGATGTCTAATTAATGCTGATGTATTACGTATTTGTCGTGTTGATTTTTGCAAACTTAGTTTATTGGCATATGCTAAAAATGTTATTGGCATATGCCAGTTTAAGGCGTAATTTGACTCTGTGTTTTTGAGGGACAATGATGGCAAGACCAAAGATAGAAAGACGAATATGCGGACGTGCGGCTCACCATTGCTTTAAGCCCAATGGCATTCCATTTAATCAGTTGGAGCAAGTCGCCATATTACCAGAAGAGTTAGAAGCGCTACGTTTAGCCGACTTAGAGGGGCTTAGCCAGCAGCAAGCTGCGGAGCAGATGGGCGTTTCTAGACAAACTTTTGGTAACACAGTAAAAAGTGCAAGATTGAAAGTCGCAAAAAGTTTAGTTGAAGGTCATGCATTAGTTTTTCCGAATGAGGAGTCAAACTTATGATTTATGCTATTCCTAATGATGGTGAGCGGGTGGCAAACCACTTTGTAAAAGCACCATACATTGCTATTTATTCTGATACTGACGGTATGCTAAAAAACTTAGCGAACATAGCTTCTATGCCACAAGCGGGTTGTAATGCGAAGTCTCAGTTGATTCAGTCTCTACAAGGGTACAATGTGGATGCTGTTCTTGTGCGAAATATCGGTGAACGTGTATTGGCAAAGCTACTTAGCAGTGGCACGCCAGTATTTAGGCTGTCTACTCGTAGTTCCTTGGAAGATGTGCTTGCGGTTCCAAGAGAGCCTTTGATTGAGCCCTCTCAAGGACGCCCATCAAACAATCATAAGAAAAGTGTTCACAAACAAAAAGGCGGCTGCGGCTCCTGTGGTTGTGGTGGCCAAAAATCAAAACCCTCCTTGTTGGCAAGACCTAAGGCGCTACTCAAAGCAACATCTAGCCCTGCTATACTTAAGCTAGAGTCGATGGCTAATAAGGCAGGTTAATATGGTTTGGTTATTTACCTTTCTTGGTTTTCTCGCAATCATTTTGTTGATGTCACTTGGCGTCATTTTTCACAACAAGCGCATTCAAGGAAGTTGCGGCGGTTTAAACAACGTCGGTGTTGATAAAGTATGCAACTGCGAAACCTCATGCGCAGAACCTGAAAGGCGTTTATATCAAATCTCAGAGCCTAACTCATCACCTGAGCGCTAAGGCTTTTGGCCCATTGCGGCAAGGTTTGCCGAAACCAGTCCAAATACTTGCTGGTCTGCGGATTCTCTCTGGAGACCAGTATGTTGACTACCTCGACAACGATCCACGCTTTTGCTAGTCCGATATCGCGCGCCAATTCTGTTGTTTCACCTTTCTCTGCGCACTTTATATATTTGTCTGCTACGTTCAAGTAATCATCAAATGTGCCCATGCCCTCGATGAGCGGCGCTAAATCTATCGCGACATGCCCTGTAGAAAAGCGCTCCCAGTCGAACAGCACCAGCTCGCCATTTTGGCGCTGTCCCCAGTTTCCTGCATTGGTGTCTCCGGAGATCAAGTTCTGCCCATCGAAAAGGTGCGCCGATCGTTGTTGTAGCTGGTGGAAGAACTGTTCTGTCTCTGAGCCCAGTTTAAGTGTTGCGAGTGCTTGTTGAGTCGCTTGTGGTGTCCACTGGTGGCGGTGATAAACACCATCTGATGTTGGTGGAAGTCGGTGCAGTTTGACGAGTTGTTCAATGACTCGATCATCTTCAAGTAAGAATGCTTGCTCGACTGCGTGGGGAACGTATTCAATGTACAGAACGTTTTTCTGGTCGTCGAGTTGAATCAAGCGCGGTACGTGTATTCCAAGCGCGTTAAACTGCTCGGCATAGCGTTGATAAAACGCCACTTCTATTTGAGTAGGGTTACGTTTTTCTATTACTTGGACGCCATCTTTTTCGATGAGAAAAACTTTGGCACTGCCCATTTGGTTGAGTTCTTGTTGCGACACCGGACTTCCTGTCTTCATGTAGAGAGAGCTCACCTTAATCGCTGCACTCACGTTTTCCAATAGCCACGACAAAGTGCCTCAAAAATATTAAATGCAACTGTTTAAATATGATTTTGCTGTGAGTGTCTAAATTTTACACAGTCTCGCCTGTACTCCGATAAATTCGTTCTACGCTTACTATTCGTCTTAATAAAGGAGAACCAAAATGGCTGTAATGAAGCAGGATATTCCAAATCGTGTAACGGTTTACCATGACAATATCGATCAAGAACAAGAGCTGAAAAATGCGATGCTGCCAGAGAAACCGCGCTACTTTAACGGTGCTCCGACTTACAAAGCGAACAGCATCGAAGAGTTTGAAAGCAAAATCAGTCAGATAGGTTTGTCTCTCGATAAATAATTTTTCTTTTACCTAAAAGCGCCCTCAAAATGAGGGCGCTTTTTTGTTTATGTGATTGATTTGAATCGTAGGGAATTAACCTTGTTGTGCACTGCCTTGGCAGACCTGTTTTTGCACTGCTGGTGGCGCGGGCTCGTAATGGCTTAAAGTCATACTAAAACTGCCTTCACCACCCGTGATAGCTCGTAATCGACGAGCGTAATCTTGCAGCTCGTTTACTGGTGACTTGGCTCTGAGTAAGGTGAAGCTACTGTCGATTGGCTCGGTGCCTTCGATTAAGCCTCGGTTTCCAGATAAATCTCCAGAAACATCGCCAACGTTCGCGGTTGGGATGTGCAGTTCCATCTGGACAATGGGTTCTAGCACAATAGGATCTGCGTTGTTAATCGCATCTAAAAAGGCTTTCTTACCTGCGATGACAAACGCTATTTCTTTCGAATCGACGGAGTGATATTTACCGTCATAAACGGTGACTTCCACATCCTTAATTGGGTTGCCAGAAATCGCGCCTTCCTCTAACGCTTGCAAAATACCTTTTTCAACAGCAGGAATGAGCGCGGTTGGAATGGCGCCACCCACCACTTTGTTGATGAACTTAAATCCGGCACCACGTTCGAGTGGACGAACCTTCAATTGCACTTCACCAAATTGGCCTGCACCGCCACTTTGTTTTTTGTGTCGATAATGCCCTTCGGCAGGTTTGGTGATGGTTTCAAAGTATTCGACGCTTGGTTGGCAGGTTTCGACGTCCAGTTTGTACACGTTCGCCATCTTTTCTAATGCGACTTTGAGGTGAAACTCCCCTTGGCCGCTGATGATGGTTTCGTTGGTGCGAGCGCGATGTTCGATGCGCAGAGAAGGATCTTCACTGGCAATTTTATTCAGCACATCTCCTAATTTTTGCTCATCTCCACGCTTAAGAGGCTTCAAGCACAAAGAATACATGGGGTCAGGAAGATCCAACGTTTTGAGTTGAACACCATCTTCTTCGTGAGAGTCATGAACGATTGAATCGAATTCGAGATCATCCACTTTGGCTAAAACGCAGAAGTCGCCTGTAAGCGCGCGAGGGATCTCGGTTCTATCTTTGCCCTGCAGTTGATATAAGTGCCCAACCTTGAATGCCTTGTTGCTTTCGCCAATATAAAGCTGGCTGCCCGCATTGATTTCACCCTGATATACACGTAAGTAGGCAAGTTTTCCCATATATGGGTCGACGCTGACTTTGTACACGTGTGCGACGGTGTGCTCTAAGGTTTCGCAATTTACTTTGATTTTTTTGCCGTTCTTTTCCAGTTGAGGAGGGTTACCCTCGTTTGGCATGGGCATGATCTCCGCCAAGGTGCGTAGCAGCAGCTCGACGCCCGCACCGGTTTGTGCTGAGACAAAACAGACAGGAATCACATGTCCAGTTCTCAGTGCTTCTTCAAACGGATCATGCAGTTGCTCTGCGGTGAGTTCGGAGCCTTGTTCCAGATACAGTTCCATTAGTTCTTCATCGACTTCGATAACTTGGTCAATTAAGGTCTCATGAGCTTCATCTACCGTTGCAAGTAAGGTTTCTCGTCCCAATTCTGGTTCGAAATAGCAGTCAACTACAGATTCTCCGTCAGTCGAAGGTAAGTTGATCGGCAAGCAGTGGTCACCAAAATGCTCAACGATGTTCTCCATCAATCTCTCTAACTGATTACCGTGGTTATCGAGCTTATTGATGATGATCATCTGACATTTTTGCTGCTCTTTTGCAAAGGTGAATAGGCGATCGGAAGTTTGGTTTAGTGGTGTTTGAGGGTCGATGACAAGGGCGGATGTTTCAACGGCAGGAAAAACACTGATAGTACGGCCAAGTAACTCGTTTTGTCCCGGAGTGTCGATGATATTGAGCCGGTGTTTATTCCAGCGCAGTGCGACTGGCGTTGCTTCAATACTGTGTTGATATTGGATGGATTGAGGGTCGAAGTCGGTAACAGTATCGCCTTTTTCTACGCTGCCTAAATGGTGGGTGGCATCGCAGGTGAAGAGCAGTTTTTCTATCAGTGTGGTTTTACCGGTCCCGGTTTGACCGACAAAAGCGATATTGCGTATTTTATTGATAGGCATAGAGCCTCCTTGCAAGATGGCGTGAAAAACCTACGAATTGCTAGGAAGTGGGTTGTTATAGAAACCCACGCACTGCATTGGAGTAGGGCGGGATTACCGCCTATTCGTTTTCCACGTCATTTTCCGGATGACTCGATGCATAAGATCACCTTCTTGGACTACTGGAATCTTAGCATGCCTCAATAACCATATAATTTATGTGACTTATTTCATGATGGGGCTGATTGTTTTTTTTTATCGAGATCATAAACTCAGAGGTTCTGACTTTTGGAGTAAAACCTCTGGATTGTTTAGGCTATTTGGAAAGAACGATTTCGCCGTCGCGATAAACCAAGCTTGGCGTTACATCTTGTCCTAGTAACACCGGGCCATCAAGATCGACAACGCTCGCCTGAGCAGCAATGGGTAACGCGGCTCGCATCGCCAGCGACGTCCCCAACATACAACCGGACATGAGGCTAAAACCGAGTTTTTGGGCGTCGTCGGCTAATAATAGTGCTTCAGTGAGCCCGCCAGTTTTATCTAGCTTAATGTTCACCATCTCGTATTTGCCAAGCAGTTGATGCAATTGCTCTCTGGTGTGACAACTCTCATCGGCGCAAAGTGGAATGGGGTGTGGAATGCTGGCGAGTACGTCGTCGCAGTCTTGTGACAACGGTTGCTCGATCATGGTGATATTAAACGGTTCGAGTTGAGCAAATACCGTCGCGAGGTCGAGGTTTTGCCACGCTTCATTCGCATCTAAGACAATTTGTGCGTGCGGCGCGGCATCGCGTACTGCTGCAACGCGCTCAATCACGTTTTCACCATCCAGTTTTACCTTTAGCAGTTTTGCGCCTTGGCTAAGGTAAGCTTGTGCCTGTTTTGCCATCGCTTGCGGCGTGTCGATAGAAACCGTCATCGCCGTCACAATCGCCTCGGGTAACGTAAAGAGGTCGTGAACCTGCTGCTTTTGGCTCAAAAGCGCGTGAAGATGCCAAAGGGCGCAATCCAATGCATTTCTTGCCGCCCCTGCGGGTAATAACGATTGAAGCTGGCTTTTGAGAACCATGACATCAGCTTCGCCTTTGGCATACAAACTTTGCAGTTCATGCGCGGCGTGAGAAATCGCCTTAATCACCGATTCAACCGATTCACCATAACGAGGGTATGGCGTGCATTCACCTTGGGCGGTCATGCCTCGATGTTCAATTGTCACGCGGACTACGTGGCACTCTGTCCGACTGCCGCGAGAGATGCGAAATGGTGTCGCCATGGCAATCGTGACAGGTTCTACATGAATTTTCATCTCACTAGTTTTCCCTAAACCGCAGTTATTTTCTAAACCGTAAATGTTTCTTAAATCGTAAGGAGCCTATCTGCAACCGCATCAACGCCAAAACGTACAGGGTCGGTGACGGGCACTTGGTATTTGTCGCTCCAATCCTGGCATAACTGGGCTGCATCTTCTTCGCTGACCGCCGAAGTGTTCAAGCAAATACCCACTAATTGAGCGTTTGGATTTGTTAGGCGAGCAGCGGCCAGATTCGCTTCTATCGTTTGTTCAATGGTTGGCAAGCTCGCATGTGGTAAGTTGCGGATGTGCGGGCGACCAATCTCATGGCACAGTATCAGAGCGTCAGCTTGTGCGCCGTGAAGTAAGCCCAAACTTACGCCAGCAAACGAAGGGTTAAACAATGAACCTTGCCCTTCGATGATGTCCCAATCGTGATCGGTGAACTCAGGGCTGATCGCTTCTACTGCGCCGGAGATAAAATCGGCAACTACGGCATCAATCGAAATGCCACTGCCTGCGATGAGAATTCCGGTTTGACCCGTTGCTTTGAACTCTGCACGACAGTTTTTACGCTTCAATGCATACTCAATGGCAAGGGCAGAGTACATTTTGCCAACGGAGCAATCTGTTCCTACAGTAAGTACTCGCTTGCCTGCACGAGCTTTGCCATTGCCGACCTTGAGCGGGGCATCATAATGGCGAACATCATACAGTTTGGTTAATCCGCGTTGTTCTAGATCGGCAAGAGGAGAAAATTCCGCCAAACGTTGATGCATGCCCGATGCAATTTCAAATCCCATCTCTGCCGCTTCAAGTAAGGTTGCTTGCCAAGCTTCGGGAATGACGCCTCCTGGATTTGCCGTGCCGAGCACCAGCGTTTTTGCTCCTTGCTGCTGCGCTTGTTGTATTGTCATGTCGGTTAAACCAAGCGATACGGTTTCTGGCGTCAGGCGGATTTGGCCAAGGCAAATCTCAGGTCGCCATTGGTAAATGCCACGCGCGGTTTTTGCTGCAAGTGGATCGGTTACATCGCCAAGAAAAAGTAGGTAAGGTTGAGCAATTTGCATGATGGTTCCCTTCGTCATCGTTATTGCTCATTAATTTAGCCAGACTGATTTAGGAAACCGAATGCTTATTTGTTAGGCAGGTATAACTTCAGGTTATACCTTTAAACCATCTGTTGTTTTAGAGCGGTGATAAATTGCTTTGTCGCAATGGATTGAGGTGTGTGCTCTGCGAATAAAATAGAGACAGAGAAGGACATATTTGGCTCCAAAGCATGCACGGAAACGGCATTATCTTGGCGATATTGTTTTGCAGTCCAAGGGTCTACAATCGCGAATCCTGCTTCGTTTTTCACCAGTTCAGCCGCCGCGGAGTAGCTGCGGACGGTAATGGCATGTTGATAATGCTCGTCACGCGCTGACAAGGTTTGATGTAACAGCAAGCCCAGAGGGTCTCGGCTATCTAAACCGATAATGGGTAAATCGTGACTGATGAGTTCTTCTAAAATGACGGTTTTTTCTGCGGGTATCGCTGCGCTTTTAGGAGCGATCAGTGCTAAGTTTTCTTTCAATAACACGTGCCCCATGATCGCTGGTGGTGTTTCTTCACCGAACGCAATGGCGACATCCAGTTCATGTTTCAGTAATCCTGAGCACAGCTCATCGCGATTGGCCGTTAATAGCTCAAAGGAGATGCCGTGCTCTTTCGACAACAACGCGACAGTCGGCGCTAACAAGTGCGCGGCCAAAACAGGCGGGGCACCGACTCGTAAATGTTGAGTTCCCTGTTTGACTTTGTTGGTCAGAGAGCGAAATTGTCCGAGTTGTTGATAGACTTTTTCAGCCTCTGGCAATAAGGCTTTGGCTTCTTGAGTGGGAACGAGGCGACCTTTTACACGCTCAAATAAAGCGAAGCTCAGTTGTTGTTCTGTATGGGCGAGAACTCGAGTGACATTAGGTTGGGAAACGTGCAGTAAGCGAGCCGCGCCTGACACCGTTCCTGCTTGCATAATGGCGTAAAAGACTTCTAATTGCCTTAAGTTCACTGCGATTTCCCCCTGCTCATGTTGGTCACCTCAGAATACCCAACCTTGCTGATAAGCGATAGAGGCAAAAGTGCTGGCGTAAAAAATAGGAAGACGATGTTGGTTGCCTTCTGATCTCGCTTTTTCAATTTCTCAACTTCTCAACTTCTCAACTTCTATGCTTCACTTTGCTGCTGCATGAAGGGGCAGGTCGTTAAACGGCTCGACGTCTCGGCTGAGTAATCCCATCAAAACCACTGCTAACACCATGACAACAGCTGCTATTGCAAAACCGTATTGTGTTAGCTCGTAATGACTTAACATCGCGATTAACACGTAACTGAGAGATTGAATGGTGGTGGCAAACATGCTGATGCCGCCATCGACGCGACCTCGTTGATGAACCGCTACGGTATGATGCATCCAGTTGACTCTCGCAATGCGATTTAGCGCGTTAAATACGCCAAACAGCGCCGTAAACAATAAGATGGTCAGCGGGCTCATCGCAAAACTCATACCGATAAGCGCAAAAGAGACCATAACCATCGAAGCGAACATAATGTGGCTATGGGAGGCACGGCTTAGCACTTTGGTGACAATAAAGCCGGTTAGCAACGAGCCGAGGCCAAAACTGATGTTGAACCCTGCAAACCAATCGCCAGAGATGCCTTGTTCAGAAAACCAAATCGGCACCAGTTTGCTCAAATACGTCAATGCAGGATAAGAGAGGCAAGAGAGCAGAATAAAGCCATAAAATCGAGGTTCGAGACGGAATATTTGTTTGCTCTCTTTGAGTTGCGCGATGAAAGCAACGGATTTTGATGCCCTTAATTGTTGGGTATAAGGCGTCAGAATATAGAACATCGCTGCTAACGCAGAGGCGCTGGCCGCAAACAAAGCAAACTCTTTCATACCCCACATTTCAAGCAAAACAATACCCAACGCGCCAGCTCCGAGGGTTGTGGATTGCATTACAATTTCTTGCTGACCCGAAATTTTCGCATACTCATGGTGCTGATAATTTTCTTGGGTGAAGGCGTTGTTGGTCGTCCATGCAAAATTACTCGAAACCCAATACACCAATTGTGCAAAAGCCAGTAACCAGTGTGACTCAAACCCTAACCAATAAGCAATGAACACCACCAAAGCCATACCCGATTGAATCCATTGATTGAGCACGAGTAGTACTTTGCGTGAATGTCGGTCAATTAAAGTGGAAAAGAAAGGCGTTGCTAGAAAAGAAATCGCGGTGCAGCTCAGAGAAACTAAAGCGACGAATGTACCCATGTTAGGTTCGGAAAGCATGACCCATGGCAGCGCCATCATGAATAAGCCAGAGGAGATACTGTCGAAGAAGCGGCCAGCTAAGTACGGCTGAGTTTTATTTTTCATTATGTTTGCCTCTAACTCCCGATGTATTTCAAAAGGTTGATGTCCAACTGTCTTGTGTTTAACAACCAAGTCGTTCGCGCTGAACACATTATCTTGAGCTCGCCGGGGTTTAGCGTTAATTAAGATGGTGCAACTTTAAAACCTCAAGTAAACTTGAGGTAAAGCGTTTTTTTAACAAAATTGATATACAGGGAGTCAAGGATGGAAATCAGCGTAGGAGAAGTGGCAAAACGTTCTGGAGTGAAAGTATCTGCCCTACATTTTTACGAGCAAAAAGGACTGATTTCGAGTTGGAGAAATCAAGGTAATCAGCGTCGCTACCATCGCAGTGTGTTGCGCCGTGTTGCGGTGATCAAAGCAGCGCAGCAAGTTGGGTTGTCGTTAGAAGAAATTAAACATGCGTTAGATGAACTGCCGAAACACCAAGCCCCTAACAAAGCGCAATGGGAAGAAATGGCAAGCCATTGGCATGAACAGTTAGAACAAAAGATTCAAAAACTTAAAGCGTTGCAAAACGATTTAGGCGGATGCATTGGCTGCGGGTGCTTGTCGTTAGAAACCTGCGCACTGCGAAACCCAGAAGATGTATTAGGGAAAGACCACTCGGGGTCGAACTTAACGTTAGAAGAAGAGTAGCGATTATCTCTATTCTTTGTCGAAACTGTCGACTACGATCGCGCCCATCGAAGCAGGCATTGTGATGACGATAACGCGCTTTATCGCAACCAAAGGCTCATTCATGAGTGGCAGCTTATCAAGACAGAAAAGAACTAACGCTACCACAACTGCCGCAATGAGGTACGCGATAACCACACGAAAAATAAAGATGGATACGCGATTCTTGATGTGGCTTTGAAACACGCTTTGATACGCGAAAAAACTGAGGAAAATGACAGAAAGACTTAACAGCATGAGCAAGTTTGCCATTGGTAGGCTCTCACCCAATCGCCACGCTTCCTCCGAAAATGAGATCGGGACTGCTAGGGCAAAAGCGCCAACCAATACTTGGCTAGCGTCTTCTAGATTAAAGTGGCTGCTCATGCTGTTTATTCCATTATTCGCTTGCTAGATGTAAGAGCTTTTCAAAACGCTCATTACCGTGCAGCAATTCGAGGTCTCGTTCTTCGGCAAGTAAATCACGAATGGATGGGCTGTATTCAATTGCGCGTTCCAAGTCTTCAATAGCTTGCTCTTCGATACCAAGGCGAGAGTATGCACACGCGCGTTGATACAGTGCAGGGCCGTTGGTGTAATCGACTTCAAGTACGCGGTTACAAATGCTAAGTGCCCAATGGTATTCGTTGATTTCCATCGCTGCGTCGGCTTTGTAAGTCAACGCTTCTAAATCACCTGGACGAATTAATAAGATTTCATCATAGATCTCAATACGTTGTTCTGGAGTTTGAGAGCTTTGTGCACGTAGCCATAAGTTATGGATCTCGTTGATTTTCTCAATCTCTTTGTTGTTTTCGCTGATAATGCGAGTTTTGCGTTTTAAATCTCGCTCAAGGGCGACAAACTTTTTCTCGTATTCTTGGGCGATCTTCTCCAATCGTTTATCAGCCATCTCTTTGGTGTTGTGTTTAAACTCGCGCAGAGATTGCCATCCGACAAAGGCAATCAGCGATGCGACACCAGCAATGATGTAGAAGAAGTATGTAACGGTCACGTTGGCATAGTTCAACGATTTATCTGCGACCGTTAGCTCGCGATCGGTGATCTCTGTGATCATTCGCTTTTCTAGGCTTTGATAGTCCTGACGCAGCGCTTTTAGTTCATCTAAAATATAGCGTTCCATTAATGGTCTATCTAACAGATCCGATTCTGAATACTTTTCCTCCGATGCCATTGTTGGCAAGGCAAGTATCAGCGAGAAAAAAATACCAATAAATAAGCGCATATAACGTCCTTTCACGAGAAGAGTACAGATAGACCATGCAACAATAGCAAATAGCACAAACGTTTAGCAAAGTTATTACAAAAGAAATAACAGTCGTCTTCGTAGAAGTCATATTCTTGTTGTTTTTCAGTTTGTTCCTGATGGTTATTTGTTGTGATATCTTTTATCCTCCTTGCGAATTTATGATTAATGGAGTGAGCATGGACGCGCGAGCTAAGGATTACTTAGAACAATTCCTAGAATTATTATCACCAGAACAAAGGGAAGCTGTACCATCAGTCAGTGCTGACTATTATTGTGCCGATGAATACAACGCGAATGTATGCGCAGATTTGGTTCGTATTGGACAGAAAACTGCATCGTGCAGTTTGGAGCTTTGGTATCGAGAACATGGTGAAACCATGCCCCAAGTCGGTCATTTACAAGTAGTGACGAATTGGGATGGGGACCCGGTTTGCGTGATACGAATTACTGACGTAAGTACATGCAAATATGAGGATGTAACCGCAGAGTTTGCCTTCGCAGAAGGCGAAGGTGATAGAACCTTAAACTGGTGGCGTGATGCTCATACTGCATTTTTTAAAGCTGAATGCGATGAGTTGAACATCGATTGGCATGAGAAACGTACGCTGGTTTTAGAGCGTTTTGAAGTGGTGTATCCCGTCAATTAATCTCTGATAGCAGCACTGATTTGAAGTGCTGCTTTCTTTATCGAGAGACCATTTTTAGCGCTTTCGAGCGGTCACACTAAACATGTGCCAATGTTTTTGGCTTCCGACTACAGTGGTCCCGTCTTCATCTCTTTCATGCAATGAAATGAGGTCGTAACCTTCGAATAAGCTTTCCACTTCCTTTTTCGTTAATGCGGTAATGTTTGGATGCATTTCGGAGGTCACCCAGGAGTCTTTCACTCCCAAGAAATCGCCGCAGAAGATACCGCTCGGTTGTAATGCGCTGTCTATTTTTGTCCAGACTTGTTTGAAGCCTTTGTCAGGGCAAAAGAACAAACTGGCATTTGCGATAACCAAGCTGCACTGAGGATAATTAAACTCAGTAAAACAGCACTGCGAAACCGAAAATCGTTTGTTACCTTCAAAGCGTGTTAAACAAGTTTTTACTGCATCTTCATTGCTATCACATGCGTGAACCTTAAATCCCTTTTCGAGGAGAAAGTGGCTGTCTCGACCTATTCCGCAGCCAATATCAAGAGCGACTTTGCCTTCTATCTTAAGTCGATTTACGGCATTTTCCACGCTTGGGCGGTGAGGTTGGCTTAAAATTTTCTGATAGTATTCATTCCATTGCGCTGGCATTGAGCTTCCTTATGTTGGTTGTGCCCCCCAGCCCCAAAACTAGCGTCCATTTTGTTTCGCTTTACTGGGTAGGTTTGCAGTATTGGCAACTGTTATAGCTGATCTTCAATTGGTAATATTCCGGAGAACCAAGCACCCATTTTTCGCCATACTCCTGCTTCTGGTTCGGACTTGTATTCTTCGCCTGTTTTTACGTCGGTCCAGACAATGTCCCCGTCGCGCAGAGTTAAGGCATAGGCGTTACTCGACAGTTGACTCGGCAGTTGTTCTAGAAACATTTGCACATATTCTGGCTGTTCGATAACAACGGCCATTTCGGTATTCAAAGCGGCCGAACGTGGGTCCCAGTTCATCGAACCAACGAAAAGTGTTTTGTTATCAATCGTCATTGCTTTAGCGTGTAAACTTGCTCTGCTACTCCCCGTGAGGCTCCACTTACTTTTGAGTTTCGCGCTCGCTTTTACTTCCCAAAGCTTTATTCCAGCTTCGAGTAATTCTTTTCGATATTTTGCGTACCAACCATGCACGGCAAACACATCGTTAGACGCGAGGCTATTGGTCACAATCGTGATATCAACGCCTCGCTTGGCCGCGTTACTTAATGCTTGAGTACCTACTTCAGTTGGAACGAAATAGGGAGAGATGAGCACAAATGAATCCTCAACACTTTTAACCAGTTCCGACAAATTATCAATAAGTTGGCTCTCTCGGGTCGCGACTTTATCGGGCAGATCAAACCATACTTTCGCTTCTCCCCAGTAGAGCTTGAGTTTGCCTTGTTTTAGATCTTGGTACATATCCAGTTGAGTGAAGTCATAGCGGCCGGTTGAAAACTTTTCCTCTAACCGGAGTTTATTGACCTGCTTTTGAATCGCTTGGTCGGTAATTTGCTGTGAATTCGGTGTAATCCATTCCATTGGTATCGAATAGGCGCTATTCCAGTAGAGGTCGAACTGATCGGCAGTTTGTTGTACCGCCTCACCATAGAGCAGAAGATCAAAATCACCAAACTCAACTTGCGATTCAAAAGAGAAGTATTCATTGCCGATATTTCTACCTCCGACAATGGCGGAAACACTGTCTGCAATCAGAGACTTATTGTGCATACGACGATTAAGGCGTTCAAAATCGCTAGCAAGAGCGAACCAACGGGAGTCGCGATACTGATGCGGGTTAAATAAGCGGATTTCTATATTAGGATGTGCATTGAGGGCAGCCATCACATCGTCGTTTCGCTTTTGCATATCGTCAAGCAACAGCCTTACTCGAACACCACGCTTTGCCGCTTCATACAAGCGCCACGTTATTAGCTGACTCGTTTCGTCACCACGGTAAATATAATATTGAAGATCAAGGCTTTTCTGGGCGGACTCGATCAAAGAGGTTCGAGCAAGAAGGGCATCGTGTCCCTGATTTAACGGTGCAAAGCCAGTTATGGACTTAGGGTCTCTCCCGTAAGCTTCAAAGTACTGCGCAAGAACAGAATCCTTTTGATAACCGAGCTGAAAGCTGGTGGACTTTTCACTGGCGTCATTCAACGATACGGATGAGCATGCCGATAAAATAGTGAGCAGCGAGGGGAAGAGCAACTTGGCGAGCGTTTGTAACAAAGCACATTTCCTTGTCTTACAGAGTGTTACCTACTCCAAATTATAGACTTAAGCTGACGCCACATGCACCCAGGACCGTTTGATAACGAGCGATTAATCAATGAATTGCCATAGAGCCTGCACTAAGTTCAACTTTTAGAGCGCAGATAATCATTTATTTTAATTATCATTATGGCCGTATTGGTCATAATCACTAATATCTGGTGATTATGACCAATAGCACACTGGATAAAATAATGGTTTTTATATAACCATATGATTTTTAATAAATAAATGCTTGGCATGTCATTTGCTGTTTAGAATAAAAGTTAAGTCAGAGCAACTTGCGCAGTTGGTTAATTTTTTGTTAATTTTATTAACTTTGAATTGGCAATAACTATCTAGTTAGCTGCTTAAAAGACTAGGCAAGTGCCGCTTTGATGTTTATTCAAATTCAATTCTCTCACCACCATGCTTACCGGGAGCAATGGACTGAATAAAAGTGTGGTGTTGAAAACAACAATAAAAAAGGATTTTCGATGTTAGCAAAACCCATATTACGTTGGCTTTTACCCTTCGTCGTCGTTGGAGGCTCTTATGCAGGATATGCTGCAATTGCCGCAACTGCGCCGGAAAAAGAGTCAACCAAAGATGCAATTACAGAACCTACTGTTCAGGCTTCTTCTCTTTTTCCTACTGATCACAAAGTGGTGATTACCAGTCACGGTGAATTAGTCCCTTTTGAAAAAACACACCTTTCCGCGCAAGTTAGTGGTGAAGTTACGAGTTGGCACCCGAATTTTGTGACGGGTGGCATCGTAAAACGAGGAGAGGTTCTTTTCACAATTGAAAGTGACAACTATGAAGCGTCGGTTTTACAAGCTGAAGCCGATTTAGCTAGTGCACGCGCAAACTTGATTGAGGAACAAGCGAAAGCCGAAGTGGCAAAACGTCAGGCAAAGAGACTGAGCGATAAGCAAGTGACGGATCTGTATTTACGCAAGCCTCACGTTTTGAGCGCACAAGCGCAAGTAAAGTCGGCTCAAGCGGCACTCAAACGAGCAAAAAGAGAGTTAGAAAATTGCAAAGTCGTTGCACCTTACGATGCGCTGGTTGTTGAGCGTGATATTGGTGTTGGTCAATTTGTTACATCTGGTTCTCGAGTTGCCACGTTAAACAACATCGAAGTGGCAGAGGTGCACGTACCCATTGCCGGTTTTGATAGTGCATTTTTACCCGAATCCATTGGTGAACTCACTGCGACAGTGACGCAGCAAGGTGTCTTTTCTACCACTAGAGAAGGTCGAGTAGTTCGTGATTTAGGCATGATTGATAGCGCTACCCGAATGATTAACATGGTCATTCAAATCGCGGACCCATACGGTGTCGATAACCAGCAGCCTCCAATTAAATTCGGCTCCTACGTTGAAGTGAGTTTCACTGGTAAGGAACTTAAGCATATCTATCGCTTACCACAGGAATTAGTTAAAAACCGTACCGTGTGGGTGGTGAATGGCGATAATCAACTTCAACCCAGAACCGTCACGGTTTTGAGAGCAGAAGGTGAGTTTTTGCTGGTTGGCGAAGGTTTAGAGCAAAGTGATAAGTTGGTACTGACCTTACCAGAGTACCCTCAAAAAGGCATGGCGGTACAAATCGCGAAAAAGAGTGACGACTCCGAAACCGTCGTACAGTAAGTAGGAGTATGTCATGGAAGATACTAAACAAAAGGGCTTAATTGCCTATTTTGCGAATAATCCCGTCGCTGCCAACCTTTTGATGGTGTTCATCATTATCATGGGTGTGGTGAGTTTTCTCTTTATTCAAAGGCAGATGTTTCCGAATATTGAGGTGAACTACATTGATGTTCGTGCGACTTATCCTGGCGCTTCTCCTCAAGAGATAGAAGAGAGTATTCTCGTTAAGGTCGAGGAATCGATTAAAGACGTCACCGGGATTAAAAAAGCAGTCTCAACGGCCTCTAGAGGTAGCGCGTATGTTTCCATCGAGGTAGACGTTAATGCCGATATCAAGCGTGTTTTAGATGATGTAAACCAACGTATTGATACCTTGTCTAACTTACCAGCGGGTATGGAACCAATCAATGTCTACCAAGTTGAATGGCGCCAAGATGTAATCGAAATGGGGTTAGTTGGGGACCGACAGCTCGAGGAGCTTAAACCGCTTGCTAAGCAAATCGAAGATGAATTACTTCAGTTAGAAAACGTCATGCTGGTGTATCTGAGTGCGCCAGAAGAAGAAATAGCGATTGAAGTTGACCCACTTGTTCTTCGTAAATACGACCTGACGTTGAGCGATATCAGCAGCGCGATCAGCCGTTATTCAGCTAACTTTTCTGCGGGCGAAGTAAAAACAAATTCAGGGATGATTGCAGTAAGGATTGAAAACCAATACTACCGTGGTGATGAGTTTAGAAATATTCCTGTAAAGCTTGGCGCAAATGGTGCAAAGGTTTTACTGCAAGATATCGCCACGATCAAAGATGGTTTTACGGAAGAAGAGCGCTATTTTGAATACTCAGGGCAAAATGCGATCTACATGTCTGTTGAAGCAACTCGTGATCAGAACATTATCCCTGTTGCACAGTCCGTTCGTAATTATATTGAAGCAAAAAACAAGACATTGCCGCAGGATGTTAAGCTCAAAGTCTTAGTTGATACGACTTATTATTTAAATGGGCGTCTCGACATGATGTTGAAAAACTTGCTGCAAGGCGCTGCATTAGTCGCGATTATGCTGACCATTTTCCTACGTTTCCGCTTGGCTATGTGGGTAATGATTGGGCTACCTGTCTGTTTTCTCGGTGCCGTAATGATGATGCCTGCATTAGGGATCACGGTAAACATAGTGTCTCTTTTTGCCTTCATTATGGTGCTCGGTATTGTAGTTGATGACGCCATCGTGATGGGAGAGAGCGCTTACAGCGAAATTGAAGAAAAAGGCGGTGGCGTCGAAAACGTGGTTCGTGGTGTAAAACGTGTTGCCACACCAGCCACTTTCGGTGTGTTAACCACAATTGCTGTGTTTGCTCCTTTCTTGTTGTCTAGTGGTATTGATAGTGCCTTCTTTTATGGTATCGCGGGGGTCGTGATTCTTTGTTTGATCTTCAGTTTGATTGAATCGAAGCTGATCCTTCCTGCACACCTTGCGCATACTCATTTTAAGCCAGTTAAACCAGGTGGCTGGCGTGACCGATTTAACCAACGTTTTTTTGGTTTTGTAAATGGTCCATATCGTAACTTTGTAACAACATGCACCCATTGGCGCTGGACAGTGTTTGCGGTGTTCTGTGGTTTACTGCTGATCAGCGCGGCTTTGATCAACGCGAATTATGTTCGGGTGATCCCTAACCCTAAAGTGCCGACCGACTATCCTGCGATCACTATTGAAATGAATGATACCGTTTCAAGTGAGCAGACAATCAGTGCACTCAAGACTATTGAACGTATCATGCAAAAGATCGAATCTGAGACCATTGCGGAACATGGTCAAGGAATGATTCGTGATGTGCTGTCGTACAACAGAAGCCGCGCCGAAGGTCGTGTATTAGTACCTTTGGTTGATGAAGAGTTACGCCCGTTCAATACATTTGAACTGGCTCGACGTTGGCGTGAAGCTATGCCTGTTATTCCAGGTATGAAGAGCATCAAAATCCGCGAGCAGAGTGCGGGTGGTGGTGACAGAGATGAGTTTGGTTACTTGTTGTTTGGTTCTAACATCAATGAGCTCAACAAGGCTGGGCGTTACTTGATAGAGCGTTTACAGCAGGAAGAAGGGTTATATGATATTTCATCTTCTATTGATTCTGGAAGCAAAGAAGTACTCCTGTCTCTTGCGCCTGTAGCGTACGATCTCGGTCTGGATCTCACCATGATCGCAGAGCAAGTTGGTGGCAGCTTTTATGGTGGCGAAGCACAGCGCATTATTCGTGATGGTGAAGAAATTAAAGTTATGGTGCGTTACCCGCAATTGACGCGTGAAGCATTCTCATCATTGCGTTACGCTGTGATTACCACACCAGCAGGTAAGAAGGTCATGTTGGGTGATGTGGTGAAGATCAATGAGCAGCCGGGCGTGAGTAGCATTCGACGTGAAGGCGGGTATCAAACCGTTTATGTCTATGGTTCCATAGACGAAGAATTGGTTGAACCTCAAGAAATCGTTAAGGTCATTGACGACAATATCTTACCGGACATGAAGCAAGCCTTCCCAACTGTGAAAACAGAATTGGGCGGTGATATTGAAGAGCAGGCTGCGCAGCGTAATGAACAGATTTTGTTCTTTATTGCAGGCATGATCATCGTCTACATCTTGTTAGCTGTACCGTTAAAAAGTTATACCCAACCTTTGATTGTAATGTCCGTCATTCCGTTTAGTCTGACGGGGGCGATTTGGGGCCATTTCTGGCTAGGTTTAGACATCAGTATGATGTCGACATTTGGTTTGATCGCCGCTGCTGGCGTGGTTATTAACGACTCTCTGGTTATGACAGATTACGTAAACCAAGTGAGAGAAAAGGGTATGAACATCAAACAAGCGGTTGTTGAGGCGGGTTGTGCTCGTTTTCGAGCTATCACGCTCACCTCAATAACGACGTTTGCGGGTGTATTGCCGATAATGTTTGAAACGAGTTTGCAGGCGCGTTTTGTCATACCGATGGCTGTCGCTTTGGGCTTTGCGGTGTTGTACGCAACGGTTCTGACTTTAGTGTTGGTGCCTTGTTTGTATTTAATGCTTGAAGATATTAAAAATATTTTCAGATCGATTAAGAGGTTTATCCATCGTTTGATTAATCGTTTCAGAAAGTCGCCAGTGACGTCGAGCGTTGAAGCAAGCGTATCGAGTTAACAAGCTTGGTATTAACGATTAGGAGCAGCCTTCGGGCTGCTTTTTTGTTTCCGCATTTTGATTCAAAGCGATTTTTTAGTGGGCAGTTACGTAATTATCTGATGAGAAAACTGCCTGACAAAGTATTTCTAATGTGTATGTTTCTAATGTTTTAAATTCGTATGGTTAATTTGACACTTGGTTAGCGAAATTTACCATACGAAGATAACGTTGAACATGAGGGTTTGTTTAAGTTGTTGAAAAATAACAAAATAAAAGTTGGCATCGTATGTGCAATATATAAATTGTAATTAAAATTAACTGCTAATCCTCAAGGAGCTTATTATGAAAAGCGTATTTCTATCTACTCTAAGTCTTATTGCTGTAATGTCATCACCAATCGCTGCTGCTAACACTTTAGACAAAGAGGAGTGGAGCTCAGATTTACGTCAGGACTTTTCTGAAATGAAACATGAAGCTATAGCAGATATTCAGCAAATGAACATGGATGCCATTCATGCACGTGATGAGCGTATCGTGAAAAACATTAAAGATGAGCAAGAACAGTTAGTAAAGGTAACGTGCCACAAAGAGAAAGCAAGCAAGTCATAAACGCCGATAAAAGAGACTAACAGACGAAAATGAATCCAATACGAGTTCGGTGTTAGTTAGCAGTAAGCACTGACCTTGTTGCTCTACTTGCCAGCCTTTTAAGGCTGGCTTTTTTGTTTCTCATTTCATGGGTGGAGATCAGATCCTCAAGCTTATTATCAATAGTTGGCGTGTTTGATGAGCTATTGCTGGATGGAGCGGATGTAACTTTTAAAAGTGTAGATTTCAGTAAAGTGGAGGTGATGTTAGATATTTAAAATTTAGAAAAGATCCGATCTCCTTTTTGACCTTCATAATACCTTAGTATGTGGCTTACCTTTACTTGAATTAGAACTCATATTGCAGGCTCTCGTTTAAAGGTATTGATGCATATTTGAAGAATAAGAGATAGACATATGAGTTTTATTAAAATGTGTAAAGATGGTTTTAGAGGAAAGCCGGATTTCTCTAATTTATTACATAATGCGTTCCAGATAGATGACTTAGTACTGTCATTTGAGTGTCCGAACAACATATATGAAGGACATGTATACCAGGATCTTGTTAATTTAGAACAGTTCGATGTTGAATCAAAAATAGAGAGGCATGAAAGGTTTATAAAATTAGCTACGGTATATTTTTTGTTTCAGAAGAAAATATTAAACCCTTTGCTTCCTATTAACAAACTAGGTGGATTATATATTAGGCTACGGGTTAAATCTACTGGAGAAGATATTGATAATATTAGTCAATTGTCCTCATTTTTAGAGAGAGAATATTATGATTTTTATCATGCCCCGGAGCAAAGTGAAGGCTCTATGAGGGGATATCATACAGACTTGATGAAAGAATTGACTAAGCGTGCGAATAAACAATGGGGAGAAATTCCAGAAAGTGAAGACCGAAAAAGAGAAAAAGAAGAATATTTAATTAGAGGTTTCTTAAGTGGTTATCCACCAATAAAGTGTGAGCTAGTTGAAGTTGGAAAAAACAAATACTCAAAATACTCAGAAGGTAATATTAAGTATAAGAGTGAATTACGAAGAGTATACAATTTACCCATAAAAAAATGAATTCTACCTGAGCATCGAGTTTTGGTATAAGTACGAATCGATGTTTGCTAAGCAGAAGCTTTTAGATTGGGTGAGAAGTGCTGATGAAACTTTTGAAAAAAAAGTATTGGAATTACTGGACTTGTCTCCGGTAATCGAATCGTATACGGCTGGAAAAACAGAGAGATTGAGCAAAGAAACTAACGCAGATTAAGCCCATTTCAGTGGGAAGAAAAAAGCCCGCGAAGAATGCTTTCACGGGCGAAAAAAGGGCACCAAATTGGGTGTCTATTCATTTTGGAGGTGGTCGAACGTCCATATAAAACTGACAATAGGCTTGGTGAGAGGCTTACCACCAGCGCGACCAACGAGGCTAAAGTTAACATTGTTGTAATGATTGTTAAAATGTTAATTCTTCAATCAATGTTTTCATTATCGTGAGTTTAAATTGTGAATGTGTTGCCTACGTGTATTTTTACTCTGTGAAATGCCGTTTTTGACAATAAAACATATTATAAATCTTGTGTTGGTTATTTGATTCGGTTATATAAAACTCAACATACTCAATCCTTAACTGTTCATATTCACACTTAATGCGATACAATAACCCTCTGTTTGTTAAGTGATTGTGTGTTTTTTAACGTATTGGTATTGAACAAAAAGCGCTCTAAGCCGCTCTTGTTCATTTTGATAAGTTTACTTATCAGTCGTTTTAGATTTCTTCGTGTTTATGAACTAGGCCGAAGTCAGCTAAAATGGCATACGCGGCAGGGATCATAAACAACACCAGCAGAGTGGATGCGAAAATACCAAACACGATGGAGATAACCAGTGGTTGGATAACCTGTGCTTGCAAACTGGTTTCAGTCAGTAACGGAAGCAAACCTGCTGCAGTGGTCATTGATGTTAGGAATACTGCTCTAAAGCGTTCCCGACTGGCTTTGACTACCGAGTCATGCACATTATCCCCTTCATCCACATGATGGCGTATGTACTGAACTAACAGAATCGAGTCATTCACCACAATCCCTGCTAATGAGACGAAGCCCATCATACTTGGCATACTTAATGAGTGACTGAGTAGGATGTGTCCCCATACCACGCCAATAAAGGCGAGGGGAATCGCAAGCATGACGACGAATGGTTCCAAATAACTGCGGAATTGGTAACTCAGAATCGCAAACACGCCAAACAAACCAAGCAAGAAGCCTTTACCCATTGATGCGCCAGTTTCAGCGGTATCTTTGGCTTCACCTTCAAAATCAAAGCGAAGACCAGGATACTTTTGCATAAGCTTTGGTGCTTCATTCTGTTGGAACTGACGAATAATGGCGGTTGAGTTGGCTTTCGTATTGTCGATATCGCCGAATACGCTCACAGTGCGCAAGCCATCAATGCGCTGGATTCTTACGTAATTACGCTGGAAATCCAAAGTTGCAATGGTCGCGAGTGGGATTTGACTGCCATCGGACAAGATTATTGGGAAGTTTGCCAATTGCTGTAAGTCACCAGCTTGTGCTTTATCGAGGCGAACTTCGATGGAAATGTTTTCTACCCCAACTTGGATCTCGTCTGCGGTTTGGCCAAAGAAAGCCGCACGCAATTGATTGGCAATGAGCTGACCGTTAATACCATAAGCTTCCGCCCCAGGACGAATTTTAACCAAGACTTCTTCTTTACCCATGCGCATGTCATCTAATACGCCATGGACACCGTCAAATTCATTCAAGTATTGCTGAATGTCGATAGAGGCTGCTTTAAGCGCATCCAGATCATCATGCTTCGCTCGAATCTCAATCGCCCGGCCACCCGGTCCCATGGTCGGTTGTTTAAATACCAACGAGATAGGATCGGCAAGTTCACCAATGTCTTCGCGCCATGCATCGATAAATTCATCGATGAGTGTGTTACGACTCTCGGCGCCCAGCAAATCCAGACGTACCGTGGCAATGTGAGGGCCAGATTCATTCGCGTCGGCGTTAGCGTTGAATTGACTGGTGATGTGCAGAACCAATGGATTGCCGTCTTCCACTTTTTCTGTCCATTCTTTATCTAGCTTTTGAGCGGAAGCAACGATCTTACCGACGACAGCTTCAGTTTGAGACAGAGAAGAACCCGGAGGAAGAATAATACGCGCTTCTGCAATGTCGCCATCCAGTTCAGGGAAGGGTTGGAACTTGAGCAAACCACCTACTAACGTGGCAGCGGAGATAAGAAGCAAGGCAACCACGCCACCCATAAAGGCATAGCGATACTCGACCACTTTATCCACTGCGTTGACCAAGGTGGTGTTGCGGAAGTTTTCAAAAGAAGCGAGCAGCTTTTGTTTGAACTTCGGTGTTGTTCGCTCTTGCTTTTGTTTATGCAGTGAATGAGAAAGGTGGTTAGGTAGGATCAAGAAGGCTTCCACCAAACTCAAACTCAAAACGAGGATCAGAACTTGAGGAACCGCTTTAAGTACCGCACCCATTTCACCTTGCAGGAATAACAAGCTACCGAAAATACACACCGTGGTTAGGAAGGAAGAAATTACTCCTGGCAGTACCTTCTTCACCCCTTTAGTTACGGCATCATCGATCTCTTCTCCTCGGTCGAGGTGAGCGGCAATCGATTCGGCAATAACGATGGCGTCATCCATCATGATACCGATGGCCATGAGTAGCCCGACTAAAGACATGATGTTGATGGACAGGCCAAGTTGCGCCATCAAAAATAACCCACCTAAGAAGGCAACGGGTAAACCAGCTGCGACCCAAAAGGAATAGCGAAAACTAAAGAACAACCACATGGTGGCGAAGACCAGAATGATACCTTGCCAACCGTTTTTGACCATCATGGTCAGGCGATCCCAAAGTACGGATGAAAGGTCATTGGTCATTTGTAGCATCACACCGTCTGGCGCGATAGCTTGTTGTTCTTCGACAAATTGAGCAACCCGTTCCTTGATACGCAGTGCGTCATCTTCTTTGTTTTTGCTGACTTTTAGTAGGGCAGAAGGGTGACCATCGAAGAGGACTTTCTGTTCGTCCAATTCAAACCGGTCGGTAATCGTCGCAATATCTCTTAGACGGATGATTGATCCATTTGGACCAGATCCCACGACGATAGTCTCAAGCTCTTCCGGCGTTACGCGTCGTTCGTCAAAGCGGATCAGAAAGTTCTTATCTGGCGTTTCGACATTACCACTTGGCAACTTGACGTTTTGACGACCAATCTGCTCTGCAATATCACCCACACTCAAGCCAAGTTGGCGAATGGCTTGAGTATCTAACTCTACTCGGTATTGGTGGTCAGAGAAGCCTGCAACTTCAACCAAAGAGACATCGTAATCGATTTTTAACGTGCGTTTAAGCTGTTCGGCATACGCTTTTAGCTCTGGCCATGTGGTATCTGCGGTGATCGCGACATCCACAACTGGCTCGTTCCAATCGAGCTCTTGGACCACAGGAGATTCAATCTCTTGTGGGAAGTCGTTTATCGAGTTGATCTGGGTTTGAACATCAACCAACATGCGCCCAATGTCGGCTTCTTCATTCAGTTTTAAGATAAGACGCGCAGAACCCTCAATCGCTTCACACTGAGTTTCTTTAATGTTGGCAAGGCCATCGACAGCATCTTCCATTCGGATACAGATGCTCTCTTCTACCTCTTGAGGGGAAGCGCCAGGGTAAACCACACCGGCTAGGATGTAGGGCGGATCAAACTCAGGAAAGGTTTCACGCTTAATCGTGGAAAGTGAAGAAATCCCCAATATCAGCAGCGTTAGCATCAGCAAGTTGGCTGCTGTTGGATGCTTGGCGAAGAATCGGATCATGAATCAGACTCCTCAATAGTGGCTTCTGACTGTTCAGGTGACTCTTTCAATAGCATGCCGTTAATCGCAGGGAGCAAATCGTTGATGATCAGCTTCTGACCTTGCTCTAGTTCACCATCGATCACCACTTGGTTATTGCGGCGATATAACACTTCAACCGTCACGACTTGCAGACGGTTGTCATCTCCCATCAGGTAAATCTTATCGCCATGAAGCGCACGCTCTGGGATGACCCAACTCGGGTTCTCTTGTCCCTCAATCAAGGCACGCATAAACATGCCGTTCACCAATGGAGGCGCAGACGTTGGGTTTAATGCACGGTAGTCTTGTTCAATTTCCAGAATCACACCGGCAGTCGCTTGGCTTGGATCAACCGTTTCGCTGATGCGTGCAACTTTCGCAGGCCAGCTTGCAGAGAGGTTACCGCTGCTGAGTTCAATGTTGGCATGAATCGCATTCATATCAGGTTGTGGAATACCAGATTCATCGCGGACAAACTCACCGATGCTCGCCGCCAAAGTTTGCATGTCATGAATGGATAGTTGAGCTTCCACTTCCATGACATCAATACCATGTCCTGTCACCATGGTTTGTTGGAGGTTAACCACTTGCTTTTTCTCAATTTCTACGTCAGCAATACGCAAATCGTAAGGAAGCGTGATGATGGTTTTATCAAGCGAGCGTTCGGCCTCATCCACTTTTGATGCATTAACTTTAACTAGGGCTTCCGCGACTCGTTTCTCATCCGGCATCAAACCAATTTGATTTTCAATATCCAGCACTAACTTACGTTGAGAGAGCGCGCTTTGCTCTTGCTGATCTACATCCGATTGCGAGGTTAAGCCTTTCTTACGTAGGTTTTGTTTACGGTCTAACTCTTTGTTGGCGATAACCAGACGGTTGGCTTCTATCTTGAGTGTGCTTTTGAGATTCGCTTCTTCTTGGTTCAGCTTAGCCAGAGAGGTTTGAGCAGATTTGAGATCGGCTTGAGCTTGAACCAGTTTCAGTTCGTAATCGAGTGGGTCGATTCGCAAGATTTCTGTCCCTGCTTGCAACACTTGTCCTTTTTCCAGCTGCGGATGGCGGTAGACCACTTTCCCCGTCACTTCGGCTATCGCTTTCCATTCCACTTTTGGGGCGATCTTGCCAAACCCTATGGCTACTGGAGCAATGGCTTTGAGCTCAAGTGGAATCGTCTCGACCAACCGTGCACGATCTCCTGCGGGTTTTACGGGCAAATCTGGTTTGAGGCTAATCGCCAAAAACAGAATGACGACCCCCACCGCAAGAGCAGGAAAGAACAGCAGCTTTTTATTTATCTTCATATTGGTCGCCCGAGTCTAAAAATCCATGTTTCATCAGTTGTATGTTGTGTTCGAATAATCGGTTCAAGAAGGCTTCAGAAAGTTCAATGCCATGAATGGCGAGCAGTGCTGGTGGTGCCATAAAAGGAAACACCATCAAGCTGATGTAAGAGACGCGACAAAGTTGAGGGTCGGCGTCTTTTCGTAAAACGCCACTGTCGATCAACTTATCAAAGATCACGCCTTGCATTGGCTTGCTGATATCTGCGAAGACTTTTTCGAGCAGTTTGCGTTGGGTTTCCGATGGGGGCATATTCATAACTTGGGCAACTAAGCGTGGGAACTGTGGTACCTTGATCATTTCGCGGTAGTAGGTGCGCATTAGATCGAGAAAGTTTTGCTCGTTACTGTTGGATACCAACGTCTGCAACTGCTTTTGCATCGGTGACAGTGTTTCGCGCAACATGGTCTCGAACAAGCCTTCTTTGTTGCCAAAGTAGTAACGAATCATCGCCACGTTCACGCCTGCTTTCTGCGCGACTAGGCGAGTAGAGACCTTGTCATAAGCCATAATGGTGAAGAGTTCGCGCGCGTGGAAAATCAGTTTTTCCCGTGCGTCGATATTATCTGTGGGTCTTCCCGCCCTTCGATGCGCTTCCGTCACAATCTTCTCTCAAAATATTAAACATTTGATTAATTATAAGACGCTGATTTCTCATGCGACATGTGAAAAATTAATCAGTATTTAATCAATTGATTAATTTGTGATGAAGAGAAGTAAAAAAGAGCAGAAAGAACTGCTCTTTGAACAAATAGAAAAGTATTTACTTAGGAAGAACGGTCTTTTGAGGCTAGATCACCCCCCAACTTAACACACTCCAATTCGGTCTGTTGGCGTGTTCTTTTAGTTGTGGGCATGGATTTACCAGATAAGCGTAGTTCGCGTATTCACAAAGCGGTAAATCGTTGATTGAATCGGTATAGAAATGGATTTCGGAATAAGGCTCAGGCTGATTTTCTAGCCACTGTTTTAATCGCGTGACTTTGCCTTCACGATAACTCGGGATACCGTCGATTTCAGCAGTATAACGGTTGTTTTTCTCGATTAAATCAATTCCGAGTGCGGTTGGAATATTAAGACGGCGACCAACGGCTTCCACCAAAAAAGTGACGCTGGCAGAGATGATAACCATATCTATACCATCACGAGACAGCTGCTCAATCAGGGTTTTGGCTTGAGGGAACTGTTTAGGCAAAATATGGCTTTCAACACATTCTTCAACCAAGGCGTTTACTTCTTCAATCGGCATGTTTTCTAGTGGCTTCATGGAGAACGCTAGGTAATCTTCCATGTCCATTTTGCCTTCAGAGTACAAGGCCATTAGACGCTGATCTTCCTTAATAAATAAAGGATCAGTCGCGATGCCTCTCTCAACCATAAACTCGTTCCAAATCATTGCGCAGTCAGCGTTTATTAGGGTTTCATCCATATCAAAAACATACAAAGGTTTGGACATGTTTAGGCTCTCACTGGTTGAATTTCGTTTAGGTTAAAGAGTAGCTCTAGTTGGCTACCATTCGCTAGTAAGCGTTCTGAAGAGCGGTTAAGCAAGTCAACAGTGAGCTCACACTCTTCAACGTTCACTTGATAGCGAATAACATTACCTAGAAGCTGGTGGTTGGTGATCGTACCTACTTGTGGCGCTGAGATGTGGCTATCATATTGACGACCTTGCTCTTTTACATATATAGACTCTGGGCGAATCGCTACTTTCCATTCGGTATCAATGTTGAAGAGTTGCTTGGCTTTATTGGCCTCTACAAGGTTGTAGTGCCCCATGAAACCGGCCACAAACTCGTTAGCAGGATGAGTATAAATTTCTTCAGGTGTTCCTGCTTGAACAATTTCCCCTTTACTCATTAGGAAGATACGATCAGACATAATCATCGCCTCTTCTTGGTCATGAGTTACGAAGATAGTGGTGAGATTCATCTCTTTCTGAATGTCTCGGATTTGCTGACGAAGGTGTTTGCGGATTTTGGCATCAAGCGCAGAAAGTGGCTCATCAAGCAATAATATGCGAGGTTTCACCACCAACGCTCGAGCGAGTGCGACACGCTGGCGCTGACCGCCAGAAAGTTGATGCGGATAGTGTTTTTCTTTACCTGCCAGATCCACCAGTTTGATGACTTTAGCCACTTCACGTCGAATATCATCATTCGCAAGCTTTTTCATTTTTAAGCCAAATGCAATGTTGCCTTCGACGGTCATATTGGGAAACAGCGCATACGATTGAAAGACCATCCCAATACCACGCTCTTGCGGGACTTGATGCGTGATATCTTCTCCGTTTACCCAAACCTCGCCTCCATCGACAGGGTTAAGCCCAGCAAGGCTGCGAAGTAGTGTCGATTTACCACAACCGCTAGGGCCCAAAAGCGTAATGAATTCACCTTGCTCGATGTTAAAGTGAATGTCCTCAAATACGGTGTTATCACCAAAACGTTTAGTCAGATTTTTCGCTGTTACGTAGCTCATTGTTTGACTCCTCGGCTGAAACGACTTGCCAACCAAGTCAGTAAAAAAATAAATAGGAAGTAGGTCATCACTAAGGCAGACGTAAAGTGGCCGCTCGTCTGACGCATGTTATACAAGTAGATTTGCAGGGTTTCATAACGTGTGCCGACTAAAATATTGGCGAACACAAACTCTCCCAATAGAAATGAAAATGAAAGGAAAAGCGATGCCATCAGTCCTTTTTTGAGGTTAGGTAAAATGACCATCAAAAACGTTTTGGTTGTGCTTGCTCCTAGCAAGTGTGCAGCGTCCATTAAATCGTTAAGGTTAATTGCTTCGAAGCTATTAGAAATCGCACGATACATAAACGGTAACGCTATGGTGAAGTAAGTACCTACTAGAATCCAAGGAGTACCGATAAGGGAGATTTCACTGTCAGCATAAAGTTGAAGCAAGCCGACGGAGGACACCACTGGTGGTACAGCGAATGGTAGCAAAATCAATACGTTCATGAGCTTATCGAGCCTTGGAAAGTAGTAAAACACCACGAATATCGCTGGCAGAACCAGAATCACACTGAGGGTTAGCGAAGCAATACAAATAAACAGCGAACGCCCAAACGCTTGCAAAAAGCGTGGGTCGGTCAGCAATTTAACGTACCAATCAAAAGTGAAACCATCTGGAAGCACCGTGGCGCCCCAGCGTGATGAAAGCGAATAGACAAAGGTCGCTAAAATCGGGATGAGCATGATCCCAACAATGGAATAAACCACCGTTTTATGGAATCGAGTATTAACGTTGTTCATGACTACTTCCTACCTGCATAGCTTTTCGAAATGAGCCATTGGTTAATCACTGTGATAAAGGCAAGTAACGCCATTAGAATCACCGAAATTGCAGCGGCGAGATTAGGTTCAAGGAACAGGTCTCCCGATACCAGACTCGCAATTCGAATTGTGATGACGTTATAGTTACCGGAGGTCAGCGCATAAACACTCGCATAAGCGCCAATTGCGTTGGCTATTAAGATAATAAAGGTACCGAATAAGGCTGGTGAGAGCACTGGCAGAGCGATTTTCGCCCAATACTGTGATGTTTTGGCTCCCAGTAGCGCAGCTGCTGCTTGCCAATCATCACTCAACGCGTCGAACGCAGGGTAGAGCAACAACACCGCCAGCGGGATTTGGAAGTAGATGTAAATGGCCAGCAGGCCCAATTTACCATAAAGGTCGAAATCACCGAGTAAGCCATACTGCTTGAGCAAAAGGGTAATCGCCCCATTGGTGCCCAAAATAATAATAAAAGCGAATGACAGAGGTACGCCTGCAAAGTTGCTGCTCATGTTTGTAAACGCAATCACACCGTCGCGGACTTTAGAATCGACTCTGCGTAGAGAAGAGACCAACAGAGTCGCAATGGCTAAGCCAAAAATGCTCGACCATACAGCTAACCACAAACTGTTGCCAAACGCCTGCATCATAAAGGCGGAGTCGAGCACTTCAATGTAGTTATCGAAGGCAAACTCGCCATCGTAGATAAAGCTGTTTAACAGTACCCAAATCATCGGTGCGAGTTGAAATAGGTAGAAAAACAGCGCGAAAGGCACCAACCAAATGGCTGGCTTAAAGCGCTTTAACCAAGTACTTGCCAAATTTGAGCGTGATTCGCTGGAGCTTGGGGAGAGGACTGAACTGCTCATAGTGCTAACAATTCCTGAGTGTATGGCTTCGTGTGGTCAAGGTTTAGCAATTGACAAACGGTGCCACAAATATCAGTCTGCTTAATATGACAATCTTGATGGGTAAACTTATCACCAATGACAAACAGGGGAACTTCTCGTTCTTCAGGTAAAATCCCACCGTGAGAAAGATCGTTGTTCATGCCATGATCGCTGGTCACAATGATTTGATACCCATCAGCAAGCCATTGATCGATGTAGTTGGAAAGAATAATGTCTGCACCTCGCGCACAATTGCGGTATTGGCGAGAGTCTAGGCCAAACTTATGTCCTGTATCGTCGATATTCATCGGGTGGATCAGTAAGAAATCAGGTTGATAGTTTCGACGTAAATACTCTGCGTCCAGGAACAAGGCTTCATCAGGATAATGATCCCAATGGTAAAAGTAGCCGTGCTGGATATTCAGGGTTTCATCATGCGTGAAACGATCGCGAACAGGTTCAAATGGCGCGCGATTATAAAGCTCACTTACCCAGTGGTAGGCAGCCGCAGCGGTCACTTTTCCTTGGGATTTTGCCAAACTGAAAATGGAATCGTGTTTGGATAGACGAACGATATTGTTGTTTACGATGCCGCTTTCTACAGGGCGAACGCCCGTTAAAATGCACTCATAAAGTGGGCGAGACATAGAGGGCAGCTCACACTGCACAGGATAAAGCGTTGCGCGAGTTTCTTGTTGGGAACGACTTTGCTCTAGAAGACCATTGAGGTAGCCCATGCAATCACGGGCTACCTGATAGTTCAGTCCATCTAGAACAACAAGGATGACCTTATTGCTCATAACGACTTACTCTTATTGCTGGTGGATTAAGACACTTTCTTGCCATTGACGTGGCAGCTTACGTGCGGACTTTTCCCAAGCTGAGAAGTCAGTCACTGGGTGAACATTGCTGTATTGGTCATTAGCAATTAGCTTGTCTTGCACTGCTTGAGGCAGTGTGATGTTGGTGCGGATTGGACGCGCATAACCTTCTGCTAAGTTGATTTGCCCTTGATCGCTGAAGATGTATTCACGAGCAAGCTTTGCTGCATTAGGGTTCTTCGCGTATTTATTGATTATGGTTGTATAACCAGAAATCACAGAGCCATCTTGAGGAATGCTCACTGTAAAGCGGTCGCGGTCAATTTTGTCGCGGTAGTTCAATGCATTGAAGTCCCACATGATCGCCACTTCCACTTCGCCTTTTTCTAGGTTGGCGATGTTCGGATCGGTAAATGAAAGACGACCTTGCTTCGCGAGTTCAGAAAAGAATTTGAGCGCAGGCTTGAGGTTGGATTCGTCCCCACCGTTGGCGAACGCTGCGGCGAGAACCGCGTTGTTTGCCTGTGCTGCTACGCCTACGTCACCTACGGTCACTTTGTAGTCGCCTTTTAATAGGTCACCCCACGTTTTTGGCGCGTCTTTTACGAGGTTATTGTTGGAGATAAAAGAAATAGTGCCAGTGTAAGCAAGTGCCCAATGACCATCTTCGTCTTTTGCCCAATCTGGGATGTCATTCCAAGTTGTTGGTTTATATGGCTGAGTGACGCCTTTTTTTACCGCTACACGTGCGAAGGCAAAGCCTACGTCACCAATGTCTGCGGTCGCGTTTTTCTTCTCAGCTTCGAATTTTGCGATTTCTTGAGCCGAGCTCATATCCGTGTCTTGGTGCTTAAGGTTGTAATTTGACTTTAAATCAGCCCAAGTGTCTTTCCAGTTTGCCCAACTGTCAGGCATACCCACACTGTAAACCGCCCCTTCTTTTTGTGCTGCTGCTACCAAAGATTCAATATCGGCTTCTTTCGCTACTGTTGGCGTAGCGAGCGTTACCGCAATGATTGCCGCTGGTGCGGTAATTGAACGACTTAGCAAAGTTTTCATTGTCTCCATCCTTCTGGACTAGGTCAGTAAGTTCGCTTTGTATGCTATGGATGGAATGTGACGATTTAGCGCAAGTAATTTGACAGTTTTGCTGATTTTATATGGCACTTATATTTCATACGTTCAGTATGTGTTCTGTTGATTAATGTCATATTTTTGTTACGTAAACGCCTTATGTTATTCGTCAAATTATCCTTGGACTAGATCAGAATGAGAGCGACAGGCACCGGACAATTTGGTACCCAATTAGGAAAAATTAGAAGCAGCTTAAAACAGCAGATTCTTTCCGGCATCATGTCGGAAGGACAAAAACTGCCGTCAGAGAGAGAGCTCAGTGAGCTGTTTTCTACGACTCGAATCACAATCAAAGATGCGTTGGTGTCTTTGGAAACGGAAGGTCTTATTTATCGAGAAGAGCGCCGGGGTTGGTATGTATCTCCTGAGCGTATCTGTTACAACCCGTTGTCTCGTTCTCACTTCCATCAGATGATTCGAGAGCAGCATCGTATTGCAGAAACTAAGCTACTCAACGTGCGAAGTGAAATGGCCGCAGGTGAGTATGCCAAATCGTTAGAGGTGGAGCGAATTACCCCAATTTATGTAATTGAACGGTTACGTTTTATTGATGGGCGAGCGGTATTGTTTGTTGAGAACGTGCTCAAAGCGGCACTGTTTGAGGGTATATTGTCTGAGAACCTCACCATGTCCCTGACAGGCATTTATCGTGAGAAGTATGGTTACGAGACAAAGCGCTCTCGTTTTGATGTGATTCCCACGTCAGCTCCTGCTCA
The DNA here is from genome assembly GCF_033337345.1 of Vibrio sp. YT-18. Classification (NCBI taxonomy): domain Bacteria; kingdom Pseudomonadati; phylum Pseudomonadota; class Gammaproteobacteria; order Vibrionales; family Vibrionaceae; genus Vibrio; species Vibrio sp. YT-18. Next base: position 204,118 of record NZ_JAWOQO010000008.1, read on the forward strand.
TGTCGCTAAGGCGTTGAACCTAGCTGAAGGACAACCCGTTCTGAAAATTCGGCGGGTAAACTACAAACAAGATGGGCATTTAATGGACTGCGAATTCGAGTATTGGCGTCCAGACGCAGTGATGATTCGCATTGATAGCGTAGGATAAAGCGCAGAATTAAAAAGAGCCCAATGAAGGGCTCTTTTTCGCATATTGGTTAGAGAGGCGGTTTAAACGAGGCCTTGCTCTTTCGCCATTCTGCTTGCAATGCCGGGTGCTTTCCAAATGCTTGGCAGCAAAATGAAAGACACAGGTACGGCAGTAATTACAATGAAAGACTGCAATGCAGAAATACCACCAGAGCCCATTGAGATAAGCGCAATAGCGACAATACCCATAATCAGACCCCAGAACGAGCGAATCACTGCGTTTGGTTCTGTTGAGCCCGTCATCACTACACTGATTGTGTAAGTCATCGAGTCACCCGTCGTCACGATAAATGTTGTTGTTAAGATCAGGAACAGAACCGAAATGATCATTGGGTAAGGTAATTCACCAGTAATCGCTAGCAGTGCTGCGGGCAAGTTAAAGCCTTCAAACGCAGATGAAATCAAACCAGGGTTATCAAGTTCAAACGCAAGGCCACTGCCACCAACGATACTAAACCAGAAGCAAGTAATCAGCGGTGCCGCGATGCTAATAGACATGATTAATTGGCGAATTGTACGACCACGAGAGATACGAGCAATAAAGATCGCCATCATTGGGCCATAACCGATAAACCAACCCCAGAAGAATACTGTCCACCAACTTAGCCAGCCTGTATCACCACGGTAAAGTGCCATAGGGAAGAAGTTATCCACCATACGACCAACGCCTTGCACGTAGCCATCAACGATAAAGCTTGTCGGCCCGAAGAACAGGATGTAACCAATTAATAGCACAGACAAAATGATGTTGTAACGACTGACGATTTGAATACCCTTGCTCAAACCGCTTAGTGCAGAAAGGGTATACATCAGGATCGCCGCCATAATAACCATACTTTGCGTTACGAACGTATCTGGCAGGCCAAACAATGAGTTTAGCGCGTAGCTAATTTGTAAACCTAAGAAGCCGATAGGACCGATGGTTCCTGCCGCTACGGCAATGATGCTACATGCGTCAGCAACATCACCAATCCAGCCTTTAATGGCTTTATCACCAAACACAGGGTAAAGCAGAGTACGCGGCTTAAGAGGCAGGCCTTTATCGTAATGCAAGTGCATTAAGACAATGGAAGATAGACCACCAAGGATCGCCCAAGCTAAGAAGCCCCAGTGCATAAAAGACTGAGATAGGGCATTGATTGCGGCAGTTTTCGGTGAGGCTTCCCCGTATAGAGGCGGAGCAGTCACAAAGTGGGCGATAGGCTCAGCAGCAGCCCAGAATACACCACCACCTGCAAGTAGAGTACAGAGTACGATTGACAACCACTTAAAGTTATCAATATCAGGTTTCGCTAGACCACCTAGGCGCACATAACCAGTGCGACCAAACGCAAGAGCCAAACCAATTAGGAAATTCAGAAGAAGCAGTACTTGCCAGTAAGCTCCGAAATATTTAGTAGCAAAGCCGAAGCCGGTGTTAACCATTGCGGTTAGAGAGTCGGTATTCGTTAGAGCAAGTAAAACGAATAGAGTGAGGAAGCTACCACTTAACCAAAAGACAGGATTGGTGAGTTCGAGGCGCTTGAGTAAAGATGGGGGATGAATAGCAGAATAGTCAGCATCCTGAATAGGCGCTGTGTGGGAGGCGGCATTCGTCATATTTGACATAATTACTTCGCTTTTTAGGGCTATGAAGCCGTGCATTTCCCCTCACATCGTTTCAACGAAAAGTGTGAGGATGTTCAAAAAGCCGATGATGTTAACATGTCGAAGTTGCAAATATAACCTTAGATTTCGATTAATTTTTAACAGGTTAGCCAAGTTGCTGATTTTTGGGTAGAGATCAAAAGAAAGAGTTTTTACGTGAAATGCACCGCATTTCGTATGTAATTAACATTTCCCTTGTTTTTGCATGGGATTATCAGGATTACATTGAGAAAACATGTTTTTCCCAAGCTAAGGTTTAACTCGATGGCTCACTTCGAACTTAACGGGCAGTGGATGCTTACCTCGCCACAGCGCCCCAATCTTGAAATTCCAATGTTTATTCCGGGCGATAATGTGTCGGCGCTTTTACAAGCAGAGCAGATTCCAGATCCTTATTTTGCCGATAATGAAAACAAAGTTCGATGGATTGAAGAGTGTGAGTGGCATATCTCACGTGAGTTTGACGTCGACGCGTTTACGTTGTCTGCCAAGCAAATTTGGATGACGCTAACTCGTGTCGATACCTTGGCAACCTTCTATGTTAATGGTGAGTTAGCACTAACTTGCAGCAACATGTTTACCCAGCAACGTGTGGATATTAAACCGCATTTAAAGCAAGGTACTAACACGATTCGGGTTGAGTTTGCTCGGGTGGATTTAGAAGGTATCGCAAGAGCAAAAAAACTGCCATTTCCTATTCCATCGGCAATGCGCAACAACCAAATTCCACACATGAACTTGATCCGCAAAACACAGTGCCATTCCGGATGGGACTGGGGCATTTGCTTGATGGTATCGGGTATTTACGACCCCATTCAAATCGACATTGTGAATGAGCTTTGGCTCAAAGGCTTCTCGACAGAGCAGCAATGGCAAGCCGATGGGAGTGTGTTTCTTGATGTAGTAGTTGAAGTGGAAACGGACAGTCAACGCCATGAAATGATGGTTGAATTTAATGGTGAGCGTCAATGTATTCAAACAAAAGGAAGTGGTCACTATCATTGCCAGTTCCACATTTTGGAGCCTCAACGCTGGTGGCCATCGGGTTATGGCGAAGCGTATCTCTATCCCATTACCATTTCTTGCAGAGAGCAAAAGTTAACGCACAACATTGGTTTGCGTCAGTTAACCCTAAATAACCAAGCTGATGAGCACGGCTCTGCAATGGAATTTATCGTCAATGGCGTACCGATTAATGCTAAAGGTGCCAACTGGATCCCTATTGACGCAATGCCGGGGCGAGAGTACGAAACACGTTATCGCAACCTTTTGCAAAGTGCGGTTGACGCCAACATGAACATGATTCGCGTATGGGGCGGTGGTCAGTACGAGAGTGAAACCTTTTATAACCTTTGTGATGAACTTGGCTTGTTGGTGTGGCAAGACATGATGTTCGCCTGCTCGTTGTACCCATCAAACGACGAGTTTTTAAAAGACGTAGAAGAAGAACTTAGATTCCAAATCCCTAGGCTCAAGGAGCACCCATCAATCGCACTTTGGTGTGGTGACAATGAAGTGATTGGAGCTATTGGTTGGTATGACGAATCTAAGCGCAGTAAAGTCAAATACACGGTTAACTACGATCGCCTCAACCGCATGATTGAGAAGGAGATTACCGAGCAAGATAGCACTCGCCGTTTCTGGCCAAGTTCCCCATGTAATGGTGAACTGGATTTCGGTGATGCGTGGCATGATGATAGTAAAGGCGATATGCACTTTTGGGACGTTTGGCATTCAGGAAAATCATTCAGTGCCTACCTTGACGTGAATCCTCGTTTTTGCTCTGAGTTTGGTTTTCAATCTTGGCCATCTTTTGCTGAAGTTAAGCGGTTTGTCCCTGAGCAAGACTGGAATATTACATCCCCAACTTTCGAACAACATCAGAAGAACCCTCGAGGTAATAGTATTATCACAGAGATGTTCACGCGCTATTTTCGTTTTCCCTCTGGATTCGAGAGCATGCTGTATTTAAGTCAAGTTCAGCAGGCAATCGCGATCAAAACTGCATGCGATCATTGGCGTGCCATTTCTCCAGTTTGTCGCGGCATGCTGTACTGGCAACTCAACGACAGTTGGCCTGTCAGTTCTTGGTCTAGTTTGGAATACAGTGGTCGATGGAAGCAGTTGCACTACCATGCAAAACGCTTTTTTGCGCCGCAGTATTTGGTATTTTCCGAGCATACAGGCAAGTTGAGCCTACATTTGCTCAATGATGCCAAAGAGTCCGCAAGCGTCAACGCACTGCTTAAGTGGGTAGATTGGCAAGGGGAAGAAAAGCAATGTTGGAGCTTAGAACAAACAGTCATAGCAGACAGCAATACGATTTTGTGGCAATTGGATGAATCGATCGAGAAGGACGAACTTACGTCAAGCTTCTTCTATGTTGAAGCGCAAATCGGTGAATACAGAATAAGCAACACATGGTTTAGTACTCACGAGCTAAAAACCTTGCCGATAGCGAAAGCCAATATAGATGTCTCTATTGAAGGGAGGCGAATTACATTGATTGCGGATAAGCCTGCGTTTTTTGTTCATTTGGAGAGTGATGCTGATGGAAGATTCAGTGACTCCAGTTTTACTCTGTTGGTCAACGTTCCAATGACGGTTGAGTATTTAGGTGATCATGTTTCAGGTATGCAGCAGTCGTTGAGGGTATACCACCTTAATAATTAAAGCGGGCATAGAACATCTACATGTTGACAACTAAAAAGGGAGCGTTTGCTCCCTTTTTAGTTACCAAGTATCCGTTATTAAGCTCAGGTTGAGACAGATGACTATTTAAGTTTCTGATGGACCCGATAGCTAACGACAAAGCCAATGTAGAATAGTGCAGCAAGAGTAATCACTGCCGTCGCGTACGCCAGCAGGCTGTTTAACCCTAAACCAAAAGCCAAAGTGAAGGCGATACCATGAATGGCTTCCGCAGGGATTCGGTACCAAGCAGCGTGGACGGAAGACCCGAATAGGATAAAGGTACTAAGTAAGACAATCGTGCCGCCTATAAAGCCGACCCATCTGCTGTTGTTCATGTTGCAGTCTCAGGGGTTACCGAGGTAACGTAACAAAATATTTCAGAATCGTATTATACAACCGATCATCGCGAAAAGCGCTAGAGAAATTTCGCGGATAAAACAGAGTGTTTTAATTCGAACAAAAGAATACGACCATAGCCAACTTAATACAGGAATAACAAAACATGTTGAGATTTATACAACGTCGTCGCATTAAGAAAGTGATTAAACTAATGAGTACCAGATTGGTGGTGGGATACGGCAGTCGTGAGTACTTTTCCGTCGGTCAGGTAAAGACGAGCACCAGCGAGTTAAGCACGTGCCAACAAAAAATTGCGTTGGCGTTGTATGCGAATCCGCAAGATCTTGATTTGGAAAACCAACCGGAGTTGCAAGCCATCCGCTCTGATGTGGCGCATGACTTCTTCGCTGGTGTCGATTATACCGCTCAAGATGTGCTTCATTTATTCGGTGCTGGTGGCTGGAAAGGTGGTCGAATGGAAGATGGAATGTCTCATCATTTTGGTATGCACAGTCGCTATTAAAAATGCGCATTAATTTTATAAATTCGATAAATATTTTTGCTGTTAAAGATTAATTAAATTTTCTTTCAATTGGGTAACAATTACCTAATTATGCACCCGAATCCCAGCGCGTCGCTGGACTGGTTGGATCGCATACCATGAAATTAATCATCAAAGGATTGGGGCTGAGTGCTCTTGTGCTCAGCATGTTTGCTCATGCAGATAGCAAAACGTTGAACGTTTATGCATGGGGTGGCTATTTGCCGGAAGCATCGTTAAAAGCGTTCGAAAAACAAGAAGGCGTTACGATTAATTATTCGACCTTTGAGAATAATGAATCAATGTACACCAAGCTAAAATTGCTAAAAGGTTCTGGTTACGATGTGGTTTTTGCTTCTGCGTACTTCATTGAAAAAATGGGTCGAGAAGGGCTGCTTTCGAAAATAGATCACGCTCAAGTGCCAAACATGCAAGACACAATGGACGGCTTACTCGGCCAAGCGCACGATCCGAAAAATGATTACTCTTTGCCTTATATTTGGGGCATTACCGGGATCAGCTACAACGAATCCATGGTTGAGCAACCAGTGACAAAATGGGCTGACTTATGGGAGTCGCAATACGAACAACAAGTCATGCTGATTGATGACGTTCGCGATGTGTTCGGTATGGCGCTGAAGAAAAATGGCCATAGCGTGAACACAAAAGACGAAGCAGAAATCAAACAGGCTTTCGATTCTTTAGTGGCGCTGAAAAATAACGTATTGCTGTACAACTCAGATGCACCTCAAGTCCCTTACGTGTCCGGTGAAACATCGGTCGGCATGCAATGGAACGGCAACGCATTCCAAGGGCAGGTTGAAATGCCTGAGCTGAAGTTCGTGATGCCGGAAGAGGGCGCGGTATTGTGGATGGACAACTTCACTATTCCGTCTGACAGTAAAAACAAAGCATTGGCGCATAAATTTATTAACTTTATGTACCAGTCAGAGAACCAAGCGGAAATCGTGACCAGTTTGGGTTATGCGTCGGCAACAAACGCTGGGCGTGACAAATTGCCAGAAGAGTTGAAAAACAACCGTACTATTTTCCCTTCATCAGAAGACATGAAAAAAGGCGAGTTCATTAATGATGTTGGCGCAGAAACGTTAGCGATTTACGAAAAGTACTGGCAACGTTTAAGAACGCAATAAGCAACGTCTTTGCCTATTGTCAGGCTTAAAATCGTTCAAATTTGGATTCCCCTCATCACGAAAGTGGTGAGGGGAATTTTTTATAGGCTTTGTACTGCGAGTGTTGCTACGCGGCACGCTTTACGAGGCAGAAGTGCTTTTTACCGCGTTGCAGTAACCAGTATTGATCGAACAGTGGGAAGCTCAAACTTGGGTTATCAGCCGACACTTTTTCTCCGTTTACACTGATGGCGTTGTTGCTGATGTGTTCGCGTGCAACACGCTTCGAACTTGCTAAACCCGACTCAATCAACAGCTCAACCAAATCTTGTTGTGCGCTCTCAATGCTTGGTAAACCATCCAACTCCAATTGTTTTAATTCACCCAAACTCAGTTGTTGCACATTACCGCTGAATAAAGCTTGAGTGATGCGCTCGGCACTAGCTAGGCCTTCTTCGCCATGAACAAATCGCGTCATTTCCTCAGCGAGAATACGTTGTGCTTGCGGTTTACCTTGGCTTGCTTGGTCTTGCGCTTCAATGCTGGCAATTTCTTCGCAGCTCAAGAATGTGTAGTAACGCAAGAAGTGGTAAACGTCGGCGTCTTCTGCGCCAAGCCAGAACTGGTAGAACGCGTAAGGAGAGGTCTTGCTAGGATCTAGCCATACTGCACCACCTTCAGTTTTGCCAAATTTGGTGCCATCGGATTTGGTGATCAGCGGCAGAGTTAAGCCAAATACTTGCTCACCATTTTGACGACGAGTTAAATCGATCCCGCTAACTATGTTCCCCCATTGGTCATTGCCACCGATTTGTAAACGGCAACCGTATTGACGGTTTAGCTCGGCAAAATCGTACGATTGCAGCAGAGCGTAGCTAAATTCGGTGAAGGAGATACCTTGGTCAGGGCGTTGCAGGCGTTGTTTTACCGATTCTCGGTTGATCATAGTATTGATCGAGAAGTGCTTACCCACATCGCGGAAGAAGTCGATCACATTGATTGCTCTCATCCAGTCAGCGTTGTTCACCATGATCATTGGCTTGCTCAATTGGTGATTCATCAACTGTTGAATTTGGTTTGAGAGATCGTTAACCCAGCCTGAGACGATTTCCGCTGAATTCAGACTGCGCTCAGTCGCTTTAAAGCTTGGGTCGCCAATCATGCCCGTTGCACCACCGATCAGGGCAACGGCTTGGTGTCCGGCATCTTGAAAGCGCTTAAGCATAATCAAAGGCACGAGGTGGCCGATGTGCAAGCTGCCTGCAGTAGGATCGAAGCCGCAGTAAACGGTTTGAGGCTGTGAGAGAAGTGTCTGAATTTCTTCCAAATCGCTGGCTTGTGCAATCAAACCACGATCTTGTAAATCTTGCAGTAATGGTGTCGTCATTCTTCTTGTCTGTTTTAGTGGTTGTTGTATTCAGACTAAAACGCGACACCTTTTCTCGATATATCCCTTAAGGGACAGTTTTTTATCTTGAATGGAGAATGAGGTGATTGAGGAAAAGCTGGAATAACTCACTCAATGAAGACACATTTAATTGCGAGTAAATTCGCTTTCGATGATTTTTGACCGTGCCTTGAACTAAGTGTAACCGCGCGGCAATTTCTTTGGTGTCAAACCCTTGAGCGAGAAGCGAAGCCACCTCTTGTTCGCGACGGGTGAGTGATTCTACGCCAAACGTTGCTAAAGCTTGCTCAATGGCTAATCGCATACTGCCAGAATAAGCACTCTGTGCAAAAACAGGCTCAGAAAAGGTAAATTCCGTTTGTTTCCAATGCTGCTGACAAAGCGACTGAATTATCGGGAAATAGGGCTTTAGCTTATTGATTTGTTGCTGAGAAAAGTATTTTCCATCAGTCATATATCCGAAGTACAGCATGACCCAACGGCCAGATTCAACTTCGACTAGCATGCTAAGCTCGTCTTTCCACCCTGTTTGATGATAGAACTGCTCGCAGTATGAGGTGAAGTCAACGCCTTTACGCGCCACGTCTTTGAGCGTAAATACGCCTTGTTGCTTTGTCTCGTTTAGTTTGAGAAAAAAAGGGTCATTTTGAAATGAGTCAGTAAGGTAGCGTTGAAAAAGTAACTCTCGCTCGTTCTCAATTGAGTCGTAGAGATAAATAGGATGTTTACCTTCTCGGTAACCTAAAATAACTGCGCAATCAAAATGAAAAAGAGTGCGAATGACACGCATAAGTTTAGGAGTAAAGTTAGGCGTGTTAAGAGCAGAAATTGCTTCTGCTAGCAGATTATTAAAGTTATTGTCAGGCATGGGATACCGAATTGCAGGTGGTTTTGCGCAAGCATAACCAAAAGCCATCCAACGAGAAAGGGAAGTCGCCATCTTCTGGTGACTTCCATAGAGAAAGTTGCGTAAGTGCTCAGTTTTGAGGAATCATATCCCCGTTAACTTATTGATAAGGGTGCATAACAACGGTTTTATTTAAGCGATTAGTTGCTATGCATTACTGCGAGTTAGTGAGCTCTTCGTTAACCCAATATTTAGAACCAGACACGTTAGCATCGATGAGCAAACCTTTAGCGTTCAACTGATAGACGGCGACGCCGCTGTTAAATTGTTTTGAAAGTTGCTCTGAATCTTCGCCCGCAACAGCAGAGGCTTCACTTGTGGCCTCCCATCCTTCGTTGACGAACGTATCAAAGTCTTCTTTGCTCTCAAACAGAACCACTTGTTGGTAAAATTTGCCGCCAGCCCCAAGTGCAACGCCCAAACCAAACATATTCATATAAGTGCGTTCTTCTGTTTCCTTATTCACTGCGACTCCTGACCCTGAGTTGGTGTGAAACAGCAAAGATAATTTACGAGAATCAAAGACCGCGTAGCCGTACGCGTTGTCGTAAATAGCTTTTGCCTCCGGCTTTTCATTAAATAACTTGAGCAAAGCGCTATCTGCCATTAAGTCCACGGCTTGGCGAGCTTCTTCTGGCGTATCGCCTTCCATCAGCTCATCAATTTTTTTGTCGGCAGCATCTATCCATTCTTTGCTTTTCTCGATGCTGGCTTCTGTCCATTCGCCTGCGGTATTGATCGCTTCCTCGGACCAGTTCGTGAAATCTTGCCACGCTTGTTTTGAAAACGCTTTGGTGTCGTCCCAAGCATCTTGTGCAGTATCAGAAACTGCGTCGCCAAGCTCAGACATTTTATTGGAAATTTCATCCCAATCGGCATAAGCAGGGGATGCCAGGAGCATCAATGTAGTAAGGAGTGCGATAGGCTTTTTCATCAAATTCTCTCTGGAGTTATCGATATACCATTCATTTTAGGTCATCAGACTTTGATAATGAAATTGACTAAATGACGAACTTGAGAGAGGAATCACGAACTGATTGTGAAATGACGTGTGAATAACAAAGCCCTCACAAGTGGAGTGTGAGGGCTAGAGTTTATCGTGTGTTACTTGCTGCTAACTTTACCGAGTTTTAACCAAGTATCGATAACCGTATCTGGGTTTAGTGATACAGAGCTAATACCTTGATCCATTAGCCATTCCGCTAAGTCGTCGTGGTCTGATGGGCCTTGACCACAAATACCAACGTATTTGCCTGCTTTTGTTGCCGCATCAATCGCCATCTGAAGCATCACCTTAACCGCTGGGTTGCGCTCATCAAATAGATGTGCAACATCGCCAGAGTCACGATCAAGTCCAAGCGTTAGCTGAGTCATGTCGTTTGAGCCAATCGAGAAGCCATCAAAGTACTTCAAGAACTCATCGGCAAGGACCGCGTTGGATGGCAGTTCGCACATCATGATGACTTTAAGACCCTGATCGCCACGGCGCAGATCAAACTTCGCTAGCAAATCAATCACTGATGCTGCTTCGCTTGGTGTACGCACAAATGGGATCATGATTTCAACGTTTTTCAGACCCATTTCGTTACGAACGCGTTTAATTGCTTGAGTTTCTAGCTCGAAGCAGTCTTCAAACACTGGAGAAATGTAACGAGACGCGCCACGGAAGCCAAGCATTGGGTTTTCTTCATGCGGTTCGTAGGCTTTACCGCCAACCAAGTTGCTGTATTCGTTAGACTTAAAGTCAGACATACGAACAATAACGCGTTTCGGCCAAAATGCCGCAGCAATGGTTGCGATACCTTCTGTCAGTTTGCTTACGTAGAAATCGATAGGATCTTTGTAACCACGAATACGCTGAGTGATTTCTGCTTTTAGCTCATCGCTTTGTGCATCAAAGTTAAGTAATGCTTTCGGGTGGATACCAATCATCTTATTGATGATGAATTCAAGACGAGCAAGACCAACACCTTCATTTGGAATTTGTGCGAAGTCAAACGCACGATCAGGGTTACCCACGTTCATCATCACTTTTGTTGGTAGCAGTGGCAGTTCATCAACAGAAGAGCGTTTTACATCAAACTCAAGTTCACCTTGGTAAACGTAGCCCGTTTCACCTTCTGAACAAGATACGGTCACGGTTGCGCCATCGGTTAACTTGCTTGTCGCATCGCCACAGCCAACGATTGCAGGAATACCAAGCTCACGAGCGATGATGGCAGCGTGGCAAGTACGGCCACCACGGTTGGTTACGATTGCAGATGCTTTTTTCATCACTGGTTCCCAATCTGGGTCAGTCATGTCTGTAACTAGCACGTCACCTTCTTGGACTAAAGACATTTGGTCCAGAGAGTCAACCAAGCGAACCACGCCTTTACCGATGCGCTGACCGATTGCACGACCTTCAACCAAAACATCTGCTTTGTTTTGTAGTTCGTAGCGCTCAATCACATTTTGTTCCGTTTGCGAACATACGGTTTCAGGACGCGCTTGAACAATGTACAGCTTGCCATCAATGCCATCTTTTGCCCATTCAATGTCCATTGGACGCTGATAGTGCTTTTCGATGATCATTGATTGCTTTGCGAGCTCTTTGATCTCGTCGTCGTTCAATGAGAAGGTGTTGCGCTCTTCATCAGAAGTATCAACGATATCAACTTGTTTGCCGATTTCTTGGTTATCTGAGTAGATCATTTTGATCAACTTAGAACCAAATGTTTTCTTAACGATTGGGTGTTCGCCTGCTTCAAGCATTGGCTTGTGAACGTAGAACTCGTCAGGGTTTACTGCACCTTGAACGACCATCTCGCCTAGACCCCATGAAGAGGTGATGAAGACAACTTGGTCGAAACCCGATTCAGTGTCTAGTGTAAACATAACACCCGACGAGGCTTTATCTGAACGCACCATACGTTGGATACCCGCAGATAGCGAGATGCCACGGTGGTCGAACCCTTGGTGAACGCGGTAAGAAATCGCACGGTCGTTAAATAGAGAAGCGTAAACGTGCTTAGTTGCTTCTAGTACTGCGTCGATGCCTTTCACGTTCAAAAACGTTTCTTGCTGACCAGCAAAAGAAGCATCAGGTAGGTCTTCTGCCGTAGCAGATGAACGAACTGCGACTGAAAGCTCAGGATTGCCTTCGATCAGTTCTTGGTAATTTTCACGAATTTCTTGTTCAAGGTCCGCAGGGAAAGGGGCCTCTAATACCCATTGACGAATGTTTGCACCTGTCTTACGCAGAGCTTCTACATCTTCAACGTCTAGTTCATCGAGTAATTGGTGAATACGCTCATCCAAACCTTCGTGGTCAAGGAATTGGTTAAACGCGTATGAGGTTGTCGCAAAACCATTTGGTACAGAAACGCCTGCGTTTGCTAGGTTAGAAACCATTTCGCCAAGTGAAGCATTCTTACCGCCGACTTTGTCGACATCATCCATGGATAGGCCATTGAACCAGAGGGTGTTCTTTTGCATGTCTTTCTCCAGAAACATTGCAGCTTAGTAGGGGGACTTAAATCGATCTAAACAATCGCATGTTGGCTGTTATTACACGTTGACCATACATTGCTTCATTTAGATTGATATCAAAGGCAAACGATTACGTTCTGGCTGAAAAAAATTCAAAAGAATTTTTAAAGCTGTGGTGAACCTAACTGAAAGCCAAACTGATTTATTAATATTATGTGTACCATCCTACTCAAAAGATTTTGAAAAATTAAACAGAAATGCAAATAAATAACCAAAGTCGTGATGTATTCTATGTTTCTGACGGTACGGCGATAACATGTGAGACATTAGGGCATGTTGTTCTCGGTCAATTTCCGTTCATTCCTAACGAAAAAACCTTTCCGTTTGTAGAAAGCCAGGACAAAGCTACTGACGTAGTCAAAGAAATTGAAACTTCCTACCAGCGCAATGGCGTCAAACCTCTGGTCTTTTTCTCAATTGTCGTTCCAGAAGTACGTGAAATGCTGCTTGAAGCGCCGGCATACAGTTACGATGTGTTGGAGAGTATTGTGCAGAAAGTGCAAGACGACATTCAGATGGCACCAAAGCCTAAGTTGCAGCGTTCTCGCAGCGTGGGGAAAGATTCCGACACCTATTTTGACCGTATTGCGGCTATTGAATACACATTGGCGCATGATGATGGCATTACGCTAAAAGGGTTGGAGCAAGCTGATATTATCTTACTTGGCGTGTCGCGCAGTGGAAAAACGCCGACTAGCTTGTACATGGCGATGCAATTTGGTTTACGTGTTGTGAACTATCCGTTCATTGCGGAAGATGTGAAGATGATGCGTTTGTTGCCTGAATTTGAGATCCATCGTCATAAGTTGTTTGGGCTGACTATCGACCCTGAACGTTTGACTGAAATCCGTGAGAATCGTTTGTCTGGAAGTGATTACGCTAGCACAGAGCAGTGCAAGCTGGAGCTAGACACTGTTGAGGCGTTGTTTAGAAGAGAGGCGATCCCATATATCAATACGTCCTCTCTGTCTGTTGAGGAAATTACTACGCGTATTCTGGAAAAAGCAGGAATGAAGCGTCGCTTGTTTGGCTAACAAGAGACGCTCATGTCGCTATGTGTAAGAGGAGGTAAGGTGTGTACCTCCTCTATCGAATGAACCTTAGACAGAATTAATAGTATTGGAACATCTTTTGGATGTCTTGATAGTTTTTGGTCTGAGTCAGTGACAGCATCAGTAAGATACGTGCTTTTTGTGGGTTCAATGTACCAGCGGCAACAAAGCCGTATTTTTCGTCATCAATTTCAGCATCCAAAGTGGTTGAGCCGCTAGGCGTTCGGGAGCTTCTTACAACAACAACGCCATCTTTACTCGCTTTCTCTAGCTCATCAAACACAGTGTGGTACAAGTTACCATTACCGACACCAGCACTTACGATGCCGTCAAACTTCGCATCCACAAAGGCTTTCACTGGCAAATTGGAGGCATTTGCATAGTTATAAACAATACCGACCTTAGGCAACTTAGTAAGCTTTGATACATCGAATGGGGTTTCTGTCGTATGTTTACGCTCTGGGCTTCGTTGATATTTGGCATCGCTATTATGAATGTAGCCGATAGCACCAAAGTTGGGTGACTGGAAAGTGCTGACGGAGGTTGTATTGGTTTTTGTCACATCTCGCGCATCGAAAATCGTGTCATTCATTGCGACTAGCACGCCACGTCCTTCTGAATCTTCATCGGTGGCTGTTACGACTGCATTGTATAAGTTGACTGGTCCATCAGCACTCATTGCGGTGGAAGGACGCATTGCACCGACGATCACGACAGGCTTTTTGCTCTTGACGGTCAGATCAAGGAAGTAAGCGGTTTCCTCTAACGTATCCGTACCATGAGTAATGACGATGCCGTCAACATCATCTTGAGCGAGTAGCTCATTAACTCTTTTCGATAATTTTAGCCACACTTCATCATTCATATCTTGTGAACCGATACTGACCACTTGCTCTCCAGAAATATCGGCAATCTTGGTCATACTCGGCACCGCAGAAATCAATGATTCAACGCCGACTTTACCTGCTGTGTAGTTTGACTCTGTTGCAGATTGACCTGCGCCTGCTATGGTGCCGCCAGTGGCAAGAATTTTAATGTTCGGAAGATCGGATTGCGCGAAAGACAAAGAACTAAGGCACAAACCAAGGGTTATCGTACTGAGGCGGAAAAGATTTTTCGTCATGGGAATCACCTGCTGTTAGGTTGGATGTTGGGGAACTCATCTATCCTAAAAACAGCGGGTTAGATTTTTTGAGTACTAGTTCAACAAATTGCAGATGAAGATCGTGATCAACTAATCACTTAAAGAATATCAAATCAACCAGTTAACCTAATTGACGTGCTTCTTTAACAAGTGAGATGTGCTAGTAACGTGCACAACGTGTTAAGCCCTATAATTTATTGATTTATAAATAAAGGAGGTAGGAGTCTCGTGATGAGGTTACTAAACATGAATTTAGCCGTGCAATTTTTCAAAGTTTACAGTGTAAAAAAAAGCGGCTTTACCCCGGAACAGATAAAAGCCGCTTGCCAATGATGTGTTAATTCACATCTTATCGCATAATCATTTGTTCACGACCAGGACCCACAGACACCATTTTTACTGGTACGCCCATGAGTTCCTCAATGCGTAGAACGTATTTCTGTGCTGCTACTGGAAGCTCTTCAAACTTACGACAACCTGTGATGTCCTCGCTCCAGCTTTCCATCTTCTCGTAGATTGGCGCAAGAGAGGCAGTTTGAGGCCAGATTGGGTTTTCGCTGTGGTCGCCTTCGTAGCCAACACAGATTTTCAGATCGTTAAGGCCAGTCAAACAGTCTACTTTCGTTAGTGCAATTTCAGTTGCGGCTTGCAGTTCAACGCCATTTTTCGTAGCGACTGCGTCGAAGTAGCCCATGTCGCGTGGACGACCCGTAGTTGCACCGAACTCGCCAGCAAGTTCGCGGAAAGCGTCTTGCTCTTCCATTGCAGTGATCAACGTACCAGTACCCACTGATGAGCTGAAGGCTTTTGCAACCGCAATAACGCGTTCAGGACGAAGTGCCGGAAGGCCACTACCGATACCCGCGTACATTGATACAACGTTAGAAGATGTTGTCCAAGGGTACTCACCGTAAACAAGGTCACGACCCGCGCCAAGCTGCGCTTCGAACAATAGAGTTTTGTCTTTCGCTTGTAGTTCTTTTAGAGGAAGCGTTACGTTGCAAATTGAATTGCGCCAAGGTGCAGAGACTTCTAGCAGCCAGTTCGCCAGTTCTTCAGCGGTTTGTTCAAACTCGAACGTCGGGTAAAGTGCACGCAGTTGCGGCAGTTTCCAATCCATCATGAATTGAAGGCGCTCAACCAATACTTCTGGTTGCTTTAACCAACCAACTAGGATGCCTTTCTTCATTACGCGGTCACCGTACGCAGGTGCAATACCTTGACGAGTTGAACCGTATGCTTTGTCGCCTAAACGTTGTTCTTCTAGCGTATCTTCTAGTGCGTGTAGAGGTAGACACAGTGTTGCGCGATCAGAGATGCACATATTCACTTTTACGCCCGCTTCTTCAACTTCCGCAATCTCCTGAGACAGCAACGCAGGGCTGATAACCATACCCGGACCTAACACTGCCAAACAGTCTGGGTTGAATACGCCACTTGGTAGCTGGTGCAGCTTAAACGTACCTAGATCGTTAACCACGGTGTGACCCGCGTTGTTACCACCTTGGAAACGAATGCTCGCAGAAGCTTGCTCTGCCAAAAAGTCAACGATGCGGCCTTTGCCTTCATCACCCCAGTTTGCACCCACAACAACGATAGACGACATAATTTAATCTCCAAAAACAGATGCAAAAATCTTAAGGTGTTCGCCATAATAAGAGAAATTAATTATACTCATTAACTTGATAAGAATTTCATATCGGAATTGGCAATGTTAGATTTGAACTGGCTGCGAACCTTCGTAACTCTTGCAGAGGTAAAACACTTTGGTAAAACAGCGACGGAACTGCACATGACGCAGCCGAACGTAAGTTTGCATATCAAGCAGTTGGAGCAAGCCACGCGCACGAAATTGATTGAGCGAAATCCCGTGCAGTTGACGCAAGCGGGGAAGCGTTTGTTAGCTACGGCGCAGCGGATGCTCAATGAGCTGCAAATTTGTCAGTCAGATCTCAATGCCATCAACGATCTTACGCAGGGGACGCTTTCTATTGCGGCGAGCGATATTGTTTCACGTTTACTGCTTATCAAACCATTTCAGCAATTCAAAAGTGAATATCCGGGGATCGACTTGGCATTGTTCAACACCACATCTTCTCAAGCGGTGGATTTGGTGAAAAGTGCGCGTGCCGATATCGGCTTTGTTATCGCACAAAAAGAGAGTCAACCGCTGCATTTTACGCCTCTCACGCAGATTCACTGGTGTGCGTTTGGCGATAACATTTTTGAGTGGCAAGACAATCGAAAAGAGAGCCAGACGCTGATCCTGCTAGGGCACGATACTCGAACCCGAGAGCTGATTGATGCGTCTTTACCTGAACTAAATCTGCCTAAGCATCGCGTGATGGAAGTGGGCAGTGTGGAAGCACAAATCGACTGGGCGGAAGCGGGGTTTGGGACTGCTATTGTGCCGGATTTCTCGCTCGATCCGAGATTAAAGCTTTCTCGTGAAGTTACGCCTTTGCCAAGTTTTCCAAACACTGATTTCGGCTACATCGTGCGTCAAAATCAGGTGTTATCCAAAGCGGCAAAACAGTTGTTGGCTTGGGTTGGCGAGAATGTGTCGGTGGTTGAGGGCTGAGACGATGAAAGAAAAGGCCATTAAAGAGACGAAGATTACGATTTCGCTCCCATCCTTGATTCACCGTATTGGGGGCGACCATGCCAAGCGAGCGAAAACACTCGCAGCAGAAAAACAGTGCGATCTTAAGCGAATTAGACGATCTCGTCACTGGCAAATCTCGGGCGAGGCTTTGGATGTAAAAGCGTTTTTAGAGCATCTCAAAAATGAAGAAGCAGAGACGATGCGATTTGCGATCAACAAAATCGAACAAGCTCTACTTGCTCACCAAGACAAATTGGAACCTTTGGACGTGAAGTTGATACGTTTGGTGAGACAAAACCCAAACATCACCTTAGCGGAGCTGATGGCTGAAACGAACTGCACGTTAGTTCAAGCTCGCACGGCACGATTTGATGCTGAGTTGCTTTAAGATCGGTTTGTGGTTTACTCACTTTATTAACAGATGTTAGGGTACCGATCAATATCACTCACTAAGACCATTTTATTATGGATATTTGGCAGCTTCTCCTTTTTATTCCTGCTTGCTTCGCTCTAAATATGGCTCCAGGCCCAAACAATTTATTGGCAATGAATAATGCGCGTTGTTACGGCTTTAGGGCCGCGTTTACGGCCAGTTTAGGCAGAATTGCCGCTTTTTCAGCAATGATTGCGTTGTCTGCATCAGGTCTGGCTGTGATTTTGTATACGTCAGAAATGCTATTTTTGGCAATAAAGCTGGTAGGGGCGCTGTATCTACTGTGGATTGCGTTCAACCTTTGGCGTTCAGAGTCCAGTCCGATCTCTGACTTGGACAATTCGCGCAATTACGCAGGACTTGCGAAGCAAGAATTTACGCTTGCTGCTGGCAACCCGAAAGCGATTCTTATTTTTACTGCATTCTTGCCGCAATTTGTTGATGCCAATGCCAACGTTCAAGAGCAGTTTTTTGCCCTTGGCTCGACGTTTTTGATATTAGAAATGGTCGCCATTTCAATCTATGCCATCTTTGGTTTGTACTTGAGACACTGGTTTTCAAATCCAAAAATGGCGAAACGTTTCAATCGCGGATGTTCGTTGTTTTTAGCTGCATCAGGTGCGAATTTGCTTCTAAGTAAGCAATAACAAAACATCATCTCTGTAGATTATTTTTCTATAAAAAAAGCCGCTGATGTTACATTAGCGGCTCTTTTCGTTGATGTATCGATTAATTTATTGTTACCACATCAAATCGTCAGGCACGACGAAATCTGCGTATGGATCGTCTTCTGCTGGAATGTCCGATTCAGGTTCTTTTTGTTCGATGATTACGGACTCATCACGTTGAGTAATTTTATTCGCTACTCCACGTGGAATGACAACATAGCTTTCACCAACAATTGCGATTGCCAAAATACCTTTGATCAACTGCTCGCGGATAAGTGAATCTACATAAAGTGATTTCACTAGCGTACCGTGAGTGAAGTTGTATTTGATGTCGCCATCTTTTAAGTCGATCTTGTTCATCTCAATCAATTGATTGATCTGCGCTTTGATCTCTTTATTTAATCGCTCAGCATTTTGTTGCTCGCTCAATTGTTTATCACGCTCTAACTGTTGGCGTTTATTCTCTTCAACCGCCGCTTTTACTTCGCGTGCTTGAACGCGTGATTTTTTAGAGCCTTTCTTCGCTTTCTTTAGTTTCTTTTCATTAACTAAGCCAGCTTTCAGCATTTGTTCTTGAAGGGTAAGTTTTGCCATGTTTTATCCAGTTAGTGCGCAATTTTGGGCATTTTACCCACTATTGCCACTTGTAGTAAATAATAGTGCTTTCTATGGGTCTAAAATGTTTGGTTGGCTTGTTATCTCTTTAATGGAAAGTGCAAAGCGGGCCTTCTCCAAAGCCCGCGAGCATTACTGAAATCTAGGTGGGTTATGGTTGCCACTGTTTAGATGTGACGAGGTTATCCATCACTTTGTTTACCGCTTGATGCGCTTTGTCGACAATGGTGTCTATATCGTTACGGTTCGCGATAAGCGGTGGAGCAAATCCGAGGATGTCACCATGTGGCATGGCGCGAGCGATTAAGCCTTGCTCTAAACAGGCCGCCGCGATTTGCGGGCCTACTTTCAAGTTTGGATCAAAGTGTGCTCGGCGAAGCTTGTCTGAAGAAAACTCCAACGCATGCAACAAGCCAACGCCACGAGTATCACCGACTAATGGATGATCGTTAAACGTCTCTGCCATACGTTGCTGCAAGTAAGCGCCGACTTCGGCCGCGTTTTGCACTAAGCCTTCACGTTCAATGATATCGAGGTTGCAGTTCGCGGCTGCCGCTCCCATTGGGTGACCAGAGTAGGTATAACCGTGTCCGATAGCGCCCCATTGGTCGGTGCCGTTTTCTAGCACACTCCAAACTCGTTCACCGACGATCACGCCAGACAGCGGTTGATACGCTGAGGTTAACCCTTTCGCTACCGTGATGAGATCTGGTTTCATGTCGTAGTGGAGTGAGCCAAAATCGGAGCCGAGGCGACCAAAGCCACACACCACTTCATCCGCAATCAAGAGTACATCGTATTTGTCGAGTACTTTGCGAATCGCCTGCCAGTACCCTGCTGGTGGTGGCACAATACCGCCAGTACCGAGCACTGGTTCCGCAATCATTGCTGCTACCGTTTCTGGGCCTTCTTCCAAGATCATCGCTTCGAGTTGATCTGCGCAATATTGAGAGAATTCAAGCTCAGACATACTCTCGTCTTCACGGCGATAATAATATGGCGCGATGGTGTGTTTGATGCGCTCAAGTGGTAAATCAAAATGGGCGTGGAACAACGGTAAACCTGTCATTGAACCGGACGCGATACTTGAACCATGGTAGCCGCGGTCACGCGAAATGATTTTTTTCTTCTCTGGTAGACCACGAGCATTGTTGTAATACCACACCAACTTAAGTTGAGTTTCGTTCGCGTCGCTGCCTGACATGCCGTAGTAAACTTTGCTCATGCCTTCAGGCGCCATTTTGATGATGCGATCTGACAGTGTCACGAGCGCTTCGTTCGTATGGCCGACGTAAGTGTGATAGTACGCCAGTTCTTTGGCTTGTTCATAAATCGCATCGGCCATTTCAGTCCTGCCATAGCCAATGTTCACACAATACAACCCGGCAAAGCCGTCTATCAGCTCGATGCCTTCTGAATCGGTGATGCGTATTCCGCTTCCGCTCGAGATAATTCTTCCCGAAAGCTCCCCGGCCGCATACTGCTTCAGGTGGGTTGAGGCATGAAATACTCTCTGACGATCGATCTCTAAAAGTTGTTGGGTTTTGTTACTCATGATCCTTCTCCTCGAATAATTGGATATCCATATTTCGTGTCTCAACTGCCACTGACGGTTGGTAAAGCGCCTAAGCAGCAGTATTTGATTTCGCTGTATTCTTCAAATCCGTGACGGCTTCCTTCTCGTCCAAGACCAGACTGTTTCACGCCGCCGAATGGGATAGGGTGCCCTGTCATTTTGACGGAGTTCACGCTCACCATGCCAAACTCCAAACCGCGCATGCAGTGCCAAATTTGGTGAATATCGTGACCATAAACATAGGCAGCTAAGCCGTACTCAGTGTCGTTGCTCATTTCAATCACGGTATCTAAGTCTTGGTAAGGCAATACGCCTGCCACAGGACAAAAATTCTCTTCGCGATACACCGCCATTTCAGGGGTTACATCGGCTAGCAATGTCGGCGCGAAGAAGTTTTCGCCTGGTACGGGCTGGTGGTAGCCCGCTACCAATCGCGCGCCTTTGTCGAGCGCGTCACGCACCAAATCATGCGCTTTATCCACCGCAGTGCGATTAATAAGCGGTCCCATGGTGGTTTTTTCGTCTAAGCCATTGCCCAAAACGATGTGGCTCATTTTTTTGGCAAATGCTTCCAAAAATGCTTCGTACTTATCGTCAGGGACGAAAATACGGTTTGCGGCCAAGCAGTCTTGTCCTGCGGTTTGAAACTTCGCATCCACGGCGGCTTTGGCTGCTTGCTCGATATCCATATCTGGCAGCACGATGAAAGGGGCGTTACCACCGAGTTCCATACTGCACTTCTTCACGGTTTGTGCCGCGTCGCGTAGCAATAGTTTGCCTACTCGAGTTGAGCCTGTGAACGAGAGCGCTTTGACTTTATCGGAGTGACACAAGGTTTGTGACACCATCACCGCATCGCCAGTGATCACGTTAAAGACACCAGGTGGAAAGCCAGCTCGGTCTGCTAACTCTGCCAACGCTAACGCAGAAAAAGGCGTTTCACTGGCGGGCTTAATGAGCACCGGACAGCCTATTGCTAGTGCGGCAGCGGCTTTGCGTGTGATCATGGCATTAGGAAAGTTCCATGGCGTAATCAGTGCTGCGACACCAATCGGCTCGCGCACGGTTGATAGCTGCGCATTCGGAATATGACTTGGGATGGTTTCGCCATAACAGCGGCCTGCTTCTTCGGCAAACCAACGAACAAAGGATGCGCCGTAGTCAATCTCACCTACAGCATCACCTAGTGTTTTTCCTTGCTCCATCACCATCAAATGGGCAAGATCTTGCTTTGATTCTAGAATCAGGTCGTGCCAACGCATGAGAATTTCAGCGCGCTCTTCTGCTTGCATTTTTCGCCATTGACGAAAGGCTTGGTCGGCTTCATCAATCGCTTGATAGAGTTGTTGCTGAGATAGCTTAGTGATGTAACCGATGACCGTGCCATCTGCTGGATTATCCACCGGATGAAATTGATCACCACTTACCCATTTGCCATTCACGTACGCTAAACCTCTCACCAAACGTACGTCTTTCATTATCGCCATCATGTCGTGCGAGGCTTTTAATTCTTCAGCGTGTAAGCTGTGCAGTGCTGTCATGAGTCCTTCTCCCAGCATCGTTGTCCATAATGAAACTGTAATGGAGAAGTGACCGAAATAATTTCTGATACCGAGGTTTAAAACGTCAGAACTTTCTTTTTAGTGCCGTTAAATATGGTGTTTTTTCTGTTCACGCCTGATACGCATTTTCCCTTTTATAACAAAGCGTTTTGGTTTACTTCGAATGTGCCCGCATCACGTTTGATTGTTTTTGTCACAATGTAAGTAAAGTAGCGCTCAATGCCCACATCTGAGTCTAACCAGTTGTCGATAAGCCGCTGATATTGGTCGATATCTTCTGACTGAATTTTAAGGATGTAATCGATACCACCGCCCGTGGCATAGCAATCAGTGACTTCTGGTGAATGTTGAACCAGTTGCTCGAAGCGTTTGAACGCTTGGGCGTTGTGTTCTTTGAGCGTAACTTCAACCATAACCGACGTTCGTTTGAACAAAATATCGGTATTTACTTTTGCTCCGTAACCTTCAATGATGCCTGCTTCTTCCAGTTTTTTGACGCGCTCCCAACAAGGGCTCACGGATAGGTTGATGGCCTCGGCAAGGTGAGATTTGGTGATACGACCATTATCATGAAGTATTTGTAGAATTTTTACGTCGTAGCGATCGAGGCGCATTATGAGTCTCCCTGTTGAATACTAATCATTTCATAAAGGCTGATGACTGGTCGCTGTTATAAGGTGCTTTCCAGTTTGCTTCTGGTATGCCATTTGTTTTGATTTCTTTAGTTGGCTTTTCAATCAGCCTATCTCGCCGCAGTCTTCGGCTATAACTGCGATAGTGTCACCGATATTCACCATAGCAGGAAAACGACGTGCCGCGAAAATACCATTGCGCTGTGACTTGTACTCAACGGGGGCGGTACCTGTGCGCTCGGTCGAGAAGATTCTCACTAATACATCTCCCTTTTTGACGGTATCGCCAAGATCAAATAAGTATTCTGTGATGCCGTGGTGCTGGCTTTGCACATAACAACTTGCATCAGGCATATCTAATAACTTAGTTGGTTGGGTTGGTTGTTCGTAGTCACCGGGCAAGTTGCCTGAGAAGCGTAAGAAGTTGCGAATGCCACGGTCGGAATAAGCGATGGTTTCTGGAGTGCTGGTTCCGCCGCCTCTTAGTTCGGTGGTAACAAAGATTTTTCCCTGAGACTCCACGGCAGTGTCATACAGGCTGGTGGCGTCCATTTCGAGCAAGATCATGGTGTAAGGTGCGCCAAACAGTTTTGCACCTAATATGCAGGCTTCTTCTTGATCGAGATTGTCGAGACGATGGGCAGCGGCGAACGGCACGATATCTAACGTTTTACCACCTGAGTGAATGTCTAACGCAAAATCGCACTTAGGAACTAGGTAACGAGTAAAATAATCCGCAATTTTCTCGGTCACTGTGCCTATGGGGTTGCCGGGAAAGCTGCGATTTAAATTCCCTTTATCGATAAACGACGTACGTGAGGCATTTTGTACCGCAGGTAAGTTCATCATGGGTACAATAATGACACGACCTTGGATTTGATCTGCCTGAAGCGAGTTCGTCAATTTTAGCAGGCTGGTGATGCCTTCGTATTCGTCTCCGTGATTACCGCCAGTAAGCAGTGCGGTTGGTCCGTGACCATTTTTGATCACGGTGATAGGTATCATAATACTGCCCCAAGCGGAGTCGTCATGTGAATAGGGCAGCGTTAAAAAGCCGTGCTGTACACCTTCTCGGTCAAAGTCTATGGTGGCTGTGATCGAGCTTTTTTGCATATCAAGTCCTTTTAGTTCTCAGACCTGGCTCAACAGAGCTTAAGGTTTGAAAAATTAGTGTTTAACAAATAAGTGGCGTGGAAAATCACACAATGTTTTTGCTCCATCATGGGTAATGACGATACTTTCCGTTGTTTCTAACCCCCAATCTTTGAACCACAGCCCCGGCATAAAATGGAATGTCATACCTTCTCTCAAGATGGTTTTATCGGTGTCTCGCAAACTCATGGTTCGTTCCCCCCAATCTGGCGGGTAGCTCAAACCTATTGGATAGCCACAACGGGCGCCTTCGCGTGAGAATCCCGCTTTATCGAGAACCTGGTTTAGTGCATTGGCGATGTCGGCGCAGGTATTTCCGGGCTTTGCCACTTTTAGGCCTGCTTCAAGTCCTAAAGTTAGGGCTTCGTCGGCTCGTTTGAACTTGTCGTCAGGCTCGCCAAGAAAAATAGTGCGTGAGAGTGGGCAATGGTAACGTCGGTGCGCCCCTGCGATTTCAAAAAACG
Source organism: Vibrio sp. YT-18 (assembly GCF_033337345.1). Taxonomy (NCBI): domain Bacteria; kingdom Pseudomonadati; phylum Pseudomonadota; class Gammaproteobacteria; order Vibrionales; family Vibrionaceae; genus Vibrio; species Vibrio sp. YT-18. Next base: position 228,410 of record NZ_JAWOQO010000008.1, read on the forward strand.
TCCCTTCGCCTTTCTTGAAGGGTCTGTCATCCCAAGTCAGGTGAGGTGCGGAAGCATCAGAACCTGATGGCAAAAGCGGCACAATCGCGGTGTAATCGCCAAAGTGGTCTTCATGCCCGAGCACGGCTTGGCGGTTAATCTCGGCAACAAGGTGGTGTTTCGGTAATCCTGGTTCAATCATGTCGAACGCGACGCGGTGCATATTTTCAACAATGCGAGCGGCACGGTACATGTATGCCAGTTCTTGATCGGATTTAACGGCGCGGCACCAGTTGACTAGTCCAGTTGCATCGAGAAGTTGAGCATTCGGTAGGTGCGTAGTGAGTGATTCGTAAGCGGTGGCGCTAAAGTAATAGTTATCTTTTTCTACACCGATGCGACCACGATCCCAAAGGCGCGGAGCCAGTACGGCTTCGACCAGGAAATCCATCGGGTGTAACGGCGGGTTCATTACATAATGGTCTGGATAGTAGGTGATGTTTTCTGCCGACATATACGCAGTCCTGTATGCTCCGTTGGCATCTTGGCAGCGTCCAAACCAAACTGGCTCATCAGATGGACCAACAACGACACATTGTGGCACGTAAAAAGACCACCCATCATAGCCTGTCAGCCACGCCATGTTAGAAGGGTCATGAATGATAAGGACATCCAATTCTCTTTCTTCCATCGATTGCCGAACTTTCGTTAACCGATCCTGGAACTCATCCAGTGTAAAATGCAAAGCAACGCCTCTCATATTTTCTCCTTGTTAGAAATCCGACGCCTTATGGGCCTTCGGAGACGCTGAGGTATTTCTACCTTCTACCAGCTAGCCAGATCTGCGTTAAAAATGATTGCAATTTACCTCTGGGGTTGTATTTGGATTGAACGATGCTGTTTAACATGTTTGTTTAACCCATACATTTCATGTCAATCATTACAATTGTGGTTTATTTTTGTGCATTTTACCTCGTTTTGTGAGTTAAAGTTCGCCATTTGTTAAATGGAAGTTACAATGAGCGTTAAAAATGAATCAATTAAAATATTGTGTCATGACAATTTCTTTGAACCCGATCATTCGGCCAGGCACCGCTAAATACATCTCCATTGGTAACTATCTTGTCGAATGTGTCCGCAGTGGTTATCTAAAACCGGGAACTCGATTACCCACACATCGTGAGTTTGCAGAGCAAATTGGCGTCAGCGTACAAACGGTGAGCCATGCATATGGTTATGCAGAGAAAAAAGGGGCGATCGAGTCTTGGGTTGGGAATGGTACTTTTGTCAAATCAGGTTTTGTGGATGAAAGTACGGACACGGAGTTCATGCTGACACAAGAGATGAAAGAAACGCCGGATGAAATTGATATGTCGATTGCACATCCAGTGGTGACCGATCGCCACATTACGCTTTTTAATCAGGCGTTAATGGAGATTGCTGGGCAAACAAACAATCGTGGTTTGATCAGTAAAGCAAAGCCGGTAACAGGTCAGCCTCATCATATTGAGTCAGGAGCACGATTTCTAAGTAGCCAAGGGTTGGATGTGGGTGCCGATCAAATATTACTCACAAATGGAGCATGCCATGGTTTAACGTTGGCTTTAAGCACAGTTGTTGAACACGGTGATTTAGTTGCTTGTGGTCACTTGGTTGATCATGGCTTGATCTCTCGCTCGAGAATGCTTGGATTTAAGTTGCAACCACTTGAAATGGATGAGTTTGGTATAACGCCGGATGCATTTGAATGGGCATGTAAACACAAACCAATCAAGGTATTGTGTTGCACACCGAGCATGGCTAACCCGACTAGTGCGCATATGGATGTTGAACGCCGAGAGGCGATAGCGAATATTGCGCAGCAATACGACATCTATGTCATTGAAGATGACGTGTATGGAGCACTAGAACCTAACCGTGTCCCACCCCTTGCCACATTGTTACCCGAACAAGCTTTCTATGTCACCAGTTTAACCAAAGTTGTAGCGCCAGGCATGCGCACTGGCTATCTGACGGTCCCACGTCATTTTTTGCAGCACGCGATTGGTCGTTTAGCGGCAACGAGTTGGTCCGCGACTCCATTACCATTTGAAGTCGCTCATTTGTGGATCGAGAACGGTACGTTAAATCGACTTATTCGCTTTCAAGTCAATGAGCTTGCTAAGCGACAGCGAATAGCAAAAGCCGCTTTAGAAGGGCATGTTTATAGCTCGCACCCGAATGGACAGCACATTTGGTTGAGACTACCCGAGCAGTGGAATAGCGATGACCTGGTTGCTTCGGCAAAGCGTTCAGGGGTGCAGATCACGGGATATAAACCGTTTGTTCTCGATACTAATCAGCCAATGCCTTACGTGCGAATCAGCTTGGGAGCAGAAACAAACCGAGGCTACATCAAACACGGGTTATCTGTGATTGCTGAAATTCTCGATACCAACCCTCCCACCTCACACTTTTTGGTTTGAACGATAGGTTATTTATGCTTTTAACTGATGGGCTTAAACGTTTGTAACTGAGTTTTTTCTTGTCGCCATTGCCTTGGCGATTTTCCCGTCCAGCGACGAAAGTGGCGGCTGAAGACCGCAGTTTCTGCATAGCCCAGTTGCAACGCGATATCGGTAATACTCTGAATATTCTCATGCAATCGCTGTTCGGCGAAATCCTGACGCACTTGTTGTAAAAGCTGTCGATAATTTGTGCCCTGTTGTTTCAGCTTGTTTTGCAGCATTCTCGGATGCAGGTCCAATGCTCTTGCAACGCGCTCAACGCTGCATTCTCCGGTTGAGAGCAGACGGCCAATCATGTTTGCTGCTTGGTCACTGAGATTGTTGGGGTAACGGGTTTGCAGCTCTTTGAGGTGCTGTTGAAAATGGCGCTCTAGTGCGTCTTCATCTTGGTGGTTCTTAGCGTTAAGCAGAGTCGCTTTAAGTAGGATACCGTCAAACTTATCACCGAAACGCAGTTTGTTCTGCTGGGCAAACTTGCTTTTTTCTACTTCCAATGTTGCGTGTTGAGTCAAATGTAGCGCGAAGTGACTTGCTTCAATATCAAGCAGACTGGCAATAAACATCGCCAGATGCGACACACTGAGCTGCATCAACTGCGCGATACCTCGTTCGCTGTGCACATCAATATTGAGCGACAACCGTACCCAATCATCTTGTGGCGTCATGTTGAGAGTGACCCCTGACGAATGCAGATAGAGAAAATCATTCACCCGCGCCAAGGCTTCACCGACCGTTTGCGCCCGGGAAACCAGCATTGGTAAGTCTCCCAAGCTCTGTAGGTTTTGACGCTCGGCGAGCAACACGCCAAACAGCGGTTGCTGACAACGAGCAGCCGCTTCCTCCAGCAATTCAGCCAGCCTAGGGTAGGCGAGATACGTATCGGGATTGCGAAACTGCGCCGCAGACAGGCCAACAGCGGCCATTATCTCTTGCGGATTCTGACCTAATTCTGAAACCAAGCTATCAAATTTATCAGCAGCGCCACTTCGTACGATATACATGTCTCGATTTTAAAATGTTAACAGGTTGTAAATCGCAATGTATCAAATTTACTTCGCAAAAGGTCAAGTGAGTGTCAGTGAGTTGATCTAGGTTACATTTTGATAACAACAACGCGTGGATGAGAAGGTGTATGGAACTTATCAATAAAACGGCCATTGTGACTGGGGCAGCTGGTGGAATTGGCCAAGCCATCATTGCAAAGCTGAGAGAGCAAGGAGCCAAAGTGCTTGCTGTCGATATTTCAGAACAATCACTGCAAATGTACACAAGTTTTGACCCAAAGCAGTTGGGAACCTTTGTCGCGGACGTCACCGATTACCAACAAGTTGAAGCTATGGTGAAGTACGCGGTTGAACAGTTTGGCTCGCTTGACATCATGGTTAACAACGCAGGCATTGGCGCGCCGAAACCTCTGCTTGACCACGACCCAATTGCCGATTTTGAGCCGATCTCAAAGGTCAACCAAAATGGTGTCTACTACGGCATTCTCGCCGCTGGGCGACAATTCCAAGCACAAGGCACGCCGGGCGTGATCCTCAATACTTCTTCTGTTTACGCACGAATGGCGTCTGAGATGACCTTTACCTACAACGTCAGTAAAGCCGCAGTCGATATGATGACCAAATGCGCCGCATTAGAACTCGCACCATTGGGTATTCGTGTTTGCGCTGTCGCTCCGGGACGCGTTGATACTCCGATGTTAAGGCAATACGAAGAGATTGGCCTGTGGGACCACATCCGCAAAGAACAGATGCGTCAAAACTTCACACAACCAGAAGAGATTGCTGATGTGGTGGCGTTTCTGGTCAGCGAGAAAGCCAACTGTATCAACGGCTGCACCATCAGCGCATCTGACGGTTTCGAGAATTTTAAGTACCCACTTATGGGATAGGCGAGTACGCCACATTACAGCAATAGCGAGGATGTAAGTTATGTCATTACCAGAAGTTATTCAGCACCAAGATTTCTTATTAACTCTTAATACCAATGAGGAGTCGCTCATCAAAGACGCGTTACCGGGTGTGGATGTTTACCCGTTGTTTCTTGACCCAGAAAACGGTACTTGGGTGATTCGTGCCAAATTCAAGCCGGGCGTGACTTTACCTAAGCACTTCCATACTGGTGTGGTGCATTTCTATACACTGAGTGGCGCTTGGCACTACATTGAATACCCAGACCAAGTCCAAACCGCTGGTAGTTATTTGTATGAGCCAGGTGGTTCGATTCATACCTTTCACTGTCCAGAAGAGTCGGGTGGTGCTGATGGCTTTATGGTGATCCAAGGTGCGAACATTAACTTTGACGAAGAGGGTAACTTCATCAACATTATGGATGCAGGTTGGATTGAGCAAGTGGTGGTTGCCGCTGCCAAAGCGCAAGGCTTCACTGCGCGCTATATCAAACCGGGTGCGATTGCTGGCCTAAGCGATGAGCTAGCGGAGTAACCCCATGCAACAGATGAACAGTATTGTAATGCAGGATGGCCGAGTCCGCCTGCAGCAAGTCGAAATCCCTCAACCCGAAGCGGGACAAGTGTTGGTTCGCAGCCTTGCCTGTGGCATTTGTGGCTCCGACCTTCACATTACTCGACACGCGGATGAGGTATTTGATGTATTCCACCAGCTCGGGTTGATACCTGATGAATCCGGTGAGCACGCTCAAGTGATGTTAGGGCACGAGTTCTGTGCGGAAATTGTCGAATACGGTGCCGGTACGCAGCAAACGTTGTCCGTTGGTAGCCGAGTCACCTCTGTGCCGATGTTGCTCAGTCAAAATGGCGCAGGCGTTGGTGTTACTCCGGGTACTTATGGTGCTTACTCTGAGTACTTCCTGCTTGATGAAGCGTTATTGCTGCCTGTCCCAGACGAAATGCCGTCTGAGGCGGCGGCGTTAACCGAGCCGCTGGCGGTCGGTTTGCACGCGGTCAATCGCAGTGAAATCGAAACGGAAGAAACCGCGCTGGTTGTCGGTTGCGGCCCTATAGGGCTGGCGGTGATTGCTGCACTGAAACAACGTAGCGTGAGCAATATTCTTGCGGTCGATCTTCAGGAAGAGAAACTGCAACTTGCTAGTGAGTTTGGCGCAAATCGATTGATCAACCCGACCAAGGAAGACGAGATCGCCGTTGGTGAGCAGTACGCGATGAACTCACGTCTGGTCATTTATGAGTGTGAGGGCAAGCATACCTTGATTGACGATTTTCTGCGCCGTGCTCCTGCCCGAGCGCGAATCGTCATCTCGGGTATCCATACTACACCTGCAATCATCAACTACGCGTACGCGACGGTAAAAGAGCTCGATTTGAGATTCTCTTACTACTACCAACCGCACGAGTTTGAGCAATGCCTACAAGCGATTGCCGAACATAAGTTGCCTTGGCAGAAAATGCTCACCGCCAAAGTGGGAATCGATGGTGTCGAAGACGCATTTACAAAGTTAATGACGCCAAATGATCACATCAAAGTCGTTATCGAACCTTGGCGCAGCGGCGCTTTAGAAGTGATTTAACTCTTAGCCAGATTAAGCTAGCTAAAACCAATTTTAGTTTGGTGACAGCCCCAACCGTAGCAGCTAGGTTGGGGCTTTTTTTGTTAGGCCTGTTCTGCGTATTCCTGTTGCAGAGCAGGGTAATCGGTGTAGCCTCGTTCGTTTCCGCCAAACAACGTTGAGCCATCGAGTTCTGCCAACGGATGGTGATGTTGCAAGCGAGAGACTAAGTCTGGGTTTGCTACGAATGGCCGTCCGAATGCGACAAGATCCGCGTAGCCTTTCTCTAATACTTCGTTTGCTCGTTGAGGATCGTAGCGACCGGCAACAATAATAGCGTTGCGAAAGCGCTTTCTAAGTTCGATTCGAAACGTCTCAGGAATCGTTGGTGCATCGGCCCAATCGGCCTCGGACAAGTGCAAGTAGGCAATGTCGAGCTCCTGTAGCTGTTTTGATGCCTCTAGGATCGTTGGCACGATATCTGGGCAGTCCATATCTTTAAACGTAATGAATGGTGCCAATCTCACCCCAACTCGATGCGCACCAACAGCGGCGATAACTGCATCCACTACTTCGATAAGAAAACGGATACGATTTTCTCGTGAACCACCGTAGTTGTCTGTTCGATGGTTTGAGTTGGTTCTTAAGAACTGATCGATCAGATACCCATTCCCGCCGTGGATTTCTACACCATCAAAACCCGATTCAATGGCGCGCTTGGCTGCGTTCGCGAAATCACCGACAACTCGATTGATATCCGCTTGTGTCATGGCGCGTGGCTCAACACAATCGACCATATTGCCGTTGCCTTGTTCATCTGCAATCCAAACTTGCGTCTCTACCGGAGCGAGCGCAGATGGTGCGATAGGCTGTTCACCATTTTGGAATGTTGGGTGAGACACTCTGCCTACATGCCATAGCTGACAAAACATCGCTGCGCCTTGTAATTTGACCGCTTGGGTCACACCTTGCCAGCCCGCCACTTGCGCATCGGTGTAAACGCCAGGTGTGAACGAATAGCCTTGAGAATCGTCCGAAATTTGTGTGGCTTCGGAAATGATCAGCCCGGCAGAAGCGCGCTGTTGATAATACGTTGCCATCATCTCATTCGGGATGTTGCCCGGCTGAGTGGTGCGTGCGCGAGTCATTGGTGCCATGACAATGCGGTTTTGTAGTGACAACGCTTTCAGTTGAGCTGGTTCAAACAGCTTATTTGTTCTTTGTTTCATGATGCGCTCCTTAGATAAGTACTGGCACGTTGGTCGCTTTACGAACGGTTGCCATCCAGTGAAGTACGGCTGGATCCCATTGCACTTCGGGCGCACTGAAAAAGCCGCGTAGAATGGAAAACATAATGGCTTGATCAACCAGTGACGTTTGCTTTTCTGAACTTAGGTTGAGCAAGGGTCTAGTTTGTTCTATCAAGGCGGCGACTTCTTTCGCAATCGCAGGTGTATCGTTAATCAAAGCTTCAAAATTTAACGCTTCGGTTTCTTTTTTTGCACGCCATGCTTGTTTAGCGGTTTCTGTTGCAAATTCCGGTAACGTCATGTTTGACCAACGCGGATACCCGACTTTTTGTAGCGGTAAAACGCTTGTTTTTGCCAGTCTAAAACCGGTGTTGAGGGTTGGCTTTTTTCGCTGGAAGATGCCAATTCAAGGAAGTAGTTGATGATGTCTAAGCTTTCCGCCATGGCTTCACCATCGTCTTTGATCAAAAGAGGAACTTGTTTTGCGCCGATGAGGTTTGTGGTGGTGCTCTCGTCGTCATACGCAATGTTGATGACGTCAAGCTGAATATTCAGCATGCCTGCAACAAAACGGACGCGGGCGCTGAAAGGGCAATGTTCATAAATGTACAGTTTCATTTTTTTGTTTCCTATCTCTTGGCTGGGCAGGGCGTGTTGTTGTGCGTTGAACAGCGTTACGGCGTTTAACTTTTCCCTGTCACATAACGTTCTGGGTCTAAACAATGTCGATAGGGTCAGTATATGGATTCGACTTAATTTGATAATTGGGTAAGATCTGAATTGATTATTCAGTTTTTCCAAATAATAAGGGCGCGAAGATGGATAAGTTTTCGGATATGACGTTGTTTGTCAGCATCGTTAAACATCAAGGTCTGGCAGCGGCGGGAAGGGAGTTAGGTTTGTCTCCGGCGACGGTAACGGCAAGGCTGCAAGCGATAGAAGAACGCTATGGCGTAAAGCTGCTCAACCGAAGCACACGCCACGTATCACTCACGGACGCAGGGGCAATGTACCATCAAGCTTGTCTGAACATCATTGATAGCGTGAAAGAGACGGAAAACTTGCTGCAAACGGGTATTTCGCAAGTGCGCGGAACGTTGAAAATTTCAGCTCCACGAGATATTGGCAAACAAATTATTTCGCCGATGGTGTCGGCTTTTTCTGAGCAATATCCGGATGTGACGCCTTATCTTTATCTTAATGACAATTTATCGAACTTGGCTGAATCGGGGCTCGATTTGGTGATTCGTTATGGCGAGTTAGCGGACAGCAATCTCATTTCGCGCAGGCTGGCGTCGAGTCAACGCGTGCTGTGCGCATCACCTGACTATTTGTCGAAGCAAGGTGTCCCAAACTGTCCACAAGATCTCGCGGATCATCGCTGCTTAGCCATGGTCCGCAGCAATGAAGAATTAAAAACGTGGCACTTTAAAGATGAAGAATCTCACCAATCGATCACGGTCACGCCGAAGCGATTTTCTGATGATGGTGAAGTGATCCGACAATGGGCGTTGGACGGTGCGGGGATTGCGTTGAAATCGATTTTAGATATTCAGCAAGACCTCAAAAAACAACGTTTAGTAACGGTTTTGGATGGGTATATGAAAAACTTCAGCGCCTTTTCGCAAGGCGCTGAAGCGGATCTACATGTCATTTATCAAAGCCGCCAATATCAACCGAAAAGAGTTCGCCTGTTTTTGGACTTTCTAGTTGAGCAAATTAGCGCGCTGAGTGATGCCAGCAATCAGATCTAGATGCGATTCAGAGGTTTCGCGGCGGTGGCGATAAATCCCGACGGTGCCAGGGTTTGGTTCGTTTTCCATGGTTAAGCATCGTAAGCCAAAGGATTCCAAATACGGTTTGAGGTGGCGGGTATAAGACATCACCGCGACGCTTTCTTTCAGTACATCAATACTGGCGAGCAGAGAATCCACTTCGTAAGTCGGTCTGTCATCCAGTTGCTGCCTTTCGCGTTCATTTTGTTTCGGGATTGGGTTCTCGATGACGTGAGCGAATTTCTTAGCGTCATAAGTGACCGAAAGAGCGGGGTATTCGTGCAGCATATCTTCGGTGACGGTTTTCCCTAGAAGTGGGTGGTTTGGGGAAACAAAATAGGCATCAACCGTTTGAAATAGCGGAATAAACGTAACATCACATTTAGACGACAAGCCGACAATCTCGTGGCCGATGAAGAATTCAATCTGTTCGCTGATTAATGAATCCATCAAGCCTAAGTGGTTGCCAAATTCGACGTGCGTAGATGCCGATGGCTGCTTGGTCAGATGTTCATTGAGTGCTTGTTTGACGAATAGCGGCCACCACGCATCGCCAGTGCCCATTTTAATTTTTCCGACTTGGTACTGTTTCCGTTCATCAATGCTTTGCATCATTTGGTTGTATTCATGCTGCATCGCGTTGCTATGGCGATAGAGGATGCGTCCGTATTCGGTCAACACCATGCCATTAGGATGACGTTCAAACAGCGTCACGCCGAGATTCTCTTCCAGCTTCTTTAAATTGCTTGTTACCGTTGGCTGGCTTAACCCTGCCATTCTTGCCGCAGCGCTGATGCTTTGGCAGCGTGCAACCAGTAAAAATTGCTGCAGAGATTTGTCCATTTTCTTTCCCCTCTAAGAACGAGGGGTATTTTGCACAATTTCATTTATAAATCACAAATCTGTAATCTCATTTGATTGAAATTATGCGCATTTCATAGATCTACATCACTGTTGGGGTCTGACGTATAGATGTTATCTATAGCTCGCTCCTGACTTCCTATTTTCCCCTCAAAAAGGTGTTCTTTAGACTGTCGCCAAAACAACAATCTAAGGGATGAACATGAAACCGAGTTTTATTGCGCTTGCTGTCGCGTCTTGTATTGGTCTTGCTGGATGTGGGTCAGATTCCTCTGATGCGCCTGTGCCGGTCGACAAACCAATTATTTCAGCCGACTTATATTTACGTGGTTTAAATGGGGATTGGGGCACGGCAGAGCATGCCAAGCTAAACTATTTGGGTAATAACGAGTACGAAACCGTACTGCGCGTCGCTCGAGGTAGCAATCAGTTCAAGATTGCTGATCCGGGTTGGCAGATCCAATACACCTACTTTGAGGAGCCCGCGGCGTTCGATAAAGCTCAGGAGTACCTGCCAAAACCAGACACGAATGAAGCGTGTATGAACGATGACTGCAACTCTGAGATCACGTTTGAAGACAAAGGGTATTACAAGTTTTCTGTGAGCTTTGCCGATGAAAGTCGCGCGACAATGACTGTGACGAAAGCAACGCAAGAAGAAGCGGAAAAATACTACTCTGATGCGATTCTCGACCCTGCAATGGTGCATGAAGGGCATCAGAGCAAAGAAGTGAAACTGTTCGCCAATTACGATGACTCGAGTGATACCGTGATTTTCTCGGTGAAAGATCCTAAAGCTGAACTGCGTGAATTTGGTATTTCAACGACGACAGAATTGCGTGATGCGCTCGACCAAGGCTTAGTGATTAATGAGCAAACAGGGCCGCGAGTGGTGTCGGGTGATGTCGCGTTTGACGCGTTGTTTGCATTGACGATGAAAGAGCTAGGCCAGCTTGCTGTTTCTGAAATCAAAGACGGCAATTACAACTACAACAACCCAATCAAAGCGGAAGTTTTTGAAACGGGCGCGAAGTGGCATTACGTATGGACGCGTGATTTGGCGTACGCAGCAGACCTTTCGCTTGCATTGATGAATCCAACTCGCGTGCAAAATGGTTTGAATTTCAAATTGTCCGCTTTTCGCGACACGACCGATCAGCAATATGATGGCGAGCAGATTGTGCAAGATACGGGCACTGGCGGCAGCTGGCCAATCAGTACCGACCGCACGACTTGGGCGCTTGGTGCAGAACGCTTACTTTCGGCATTGAATGGGGAAGAGTACAACCAGTTTGCCGAGCGCGCATATAACGCTATCAGTAATACACTTGAAGCCGATCGCCTGGCGGCTTTTGATGCGAAATCCGGTTTATACACTGGTGAGCAATCATTCCTCGATTGGCGTGAGCAAACTTACTCAACGTGGACGCCAAACGATGTCAATGCGATTGGTAGCAGCAAAGCGTTATCGACAAACGTGGTTCACTACCGCGCGATTCAGCTCGCGGCTAAGTTGGCAGAGAAGTACGATTCAACCAACGCGGTCAAATACACCGAGTGGGCTGAGCAGTTAAAAACCGCTATCAACGAGCAGTTTTGGAATGCCGAACGCGGTATGTACGTAAGCTATTTGTTTGACAATGGCAAAGACATCGCGGTCGACAAATACGATATGTTGGGCGAAGCGTTGGCGATCATCAGTGGCGTGGCAAGTGATGCGCAGGCGAAACAAATCATGGCCAATTACCCACACAGTGAGTTTGGCGTGCCGGTTTACTTCCCTCAACAACCGGACGTGCCTGTGTACCATAATCGCGCAATTTGGCCATTTGTTACCGCGTACAGCTTGCGCGCCGCGCATCAAACACAAAATGTGGCAGCAGCGAACAATGCCATTCAATCGTTGGTTCGTGGTACGGCAACTAATTTATCCAACATGGAAAACTTAGAGTGGCTTTCTGGTAAGTCATTCATCATCCATAGTGATCATGGTGAAGATCCAAGCATGGATGGCCCAGTTATTAACTCTCAGCGTCAGCTTTGGTCTGTGGGTGGCTACTTGAACATGGTGGTAGAGACCCTATTCGGCATCCATACCGAAACGGGCAAGTTGGAAGTGAAGCCGTTTATCACAAGTTGGGTGCGCAATAACTTGTTGGCTCAGTCTGAACAAATCACGTTGGAAAACTTTGCTTTCAAAGGAAAGAACTACTCGGTAGCGATTGACTTGCCTGAAGTAAGCAAAGATGAAACAGGTTACTACCCAGTTGAGAATGTCACGATGGACGAAGAGGGGCATTTCCACGTGACATTAGGCGCGCTTGTGAATGTAGATAGCAGCATTACTTTAGTTTCTGATGTGAAACCGTATGTGAGTAAAGACAGTCGCGTTTATTCTCCGCAAGAGCCAACATTGGTGGTAAAAAGCGTTGATAATTCGGTTTCGATTGACGTGACGAGTAAGTACAACGTGAACTTGTATCGCAATGGCGAGCTGATTCAAAAGAACGTGATTGCTCAATCTTATTCCGATACGCCAACAGGTTTTGCTTGTTATTTGGCTGAAAGCATTAACGATAAAGGCTTCCGTTCTAACCCAAGCCAACCAGTTTGTGTCGGTGAAGAGATCCGCATCAAACTTGATGGCGAATATCAGCCACTCAAAGACAATATCTCAGTGGTTACGGTGAGTAAAGAGAGTGGCGTTGTAAAAGGTTCAGAGTCGTTTACAGCCCCTGTAACGGGCACTTACCAGTTCGATGCTTGGTACAACAATAACCTAGGGCAACTTAATACTGGCATCACGAATACCGTGAAACTGTTAGAGGTATTGGATGATGCAGGTAAAGTGGTTGGTCAAGGTTACTTGCAGATGGGCCATATTGGTGAAAACCAAGGTATGCGTTACTCAACGCCAATTGAAGTAGCGTTGGAGCAGGGGAAAACCTATCAGATCGCGCTGAAGGACCACTTCAATATGAGTTACCTCAAATCGAATGAAACCTACATCTACGCTGGTGGTATTGAGGGGGAAAAGAACGAAGCGCAAATCGCAGATATTCGAATCACACCTTTAATGTAGGCTGTTTTAACAACGCTGTGTTCTAAAAAACTGTGTTCTAAGAAAAACAAAGCCGCTGAGATTATCAGCGGCTTTATTGTATTTGCTATCGGGGGCCGTTTACAGATTAGTTTGCAGCCTGCGGACGAGGTTTACGGCGCTGACCTGACGGTTTGTTTCCTGCAGGCTTAGCATTGTTTGGCTTGCGGTTACCAGACGGTTTACCAGCGTTGCCACTCTTATTACCGTTTGGTTTATTTCCACTCGGTTTATTGCCATTCGGCTTGTTGCCGTTAGGTTTACGGTCATCTGGTTTGCTGTGTGCACGACCTTGGCCTTCACGGTTACCTTTAGGCTTACCCGCACCGCCTTGGTTGGTGCTGTTTTTGTTGCCGTTGTTACCGCCGTTGAAGCGACGTTTAGGTTTGTTTGCACCATTGCCTGCTTTCTTTTCGGTTGCTGGAGCGTTTTCACCCGAAGCATTTGGCGCTTTTGGTTTTTTCGGCTTCTTAGGTTTTTTCGGTTTGATTGGGCGAGTATCCAGTGTAGATTCTGGCACCACATTGGTTGGCGCAAAACCTTCCAACTCTTTACGTGGTAGTACTTCTTGAATCAAACGTTCAATCGCAAACAACTCAGATGCTTCTAGCGCGCACACTAGTGAAATCGCTTTACCTACTTCGCCCGCACGGCCAGTACGACCAATACGGTGAACGTAGTCTTCCGCCACTTTAGGTAACTCAAAGTTCACCACTTGCGGCAATTGAGGAATATCGATACCGCGTGCAGCAATGTCCGTCGCGACTAACACACGAATTTCACCCGATTTAAAATCCGCCAGTGCTTTGGTACGCGCGCCTTGGCTCTTGTTACCGTGGATGGCAGCAGCAGGTAGATTTTGTTCGATCAGGAACTTCGCTAGACGGTTTGCTCCGTGTTTTGTTTTCGTAAACACCAGCACTTGCTTCCAATCGCCGTCTTTGATCAATTTAACCAACATCGGAGCTTTCTTCTTCACGTCTGCTGGGTAGATGCTTTGCTCAACCGTTCTCGCCGTCGAGTTTGCCGGGTTCACTGAAATCTCAACCGGGTTGTTCACCAAGCCTTTCGCAAGGTCACGGATTTCATCCGAGAAAGTCGCCGAGAAAAGTAGGTTCTGACGCTGTTTTGGTAGCAGAGCTAGGATCTTACGAATGTCACGGATAAAGCCCATATCCAACATACGGTCTGCTTCATCGAGCACTAGCACTTCCAGTTGGTCGAACTTCACCGCATTTTGGTTGTACAAATCCATCAGGCGCCCTGGTGTCGCGACCAACACATCCGCACCTTTGCGAAGACGCTGCATTTGCGGGTTGATCTTCACACCACCAAAAACCACCGCACTGCTTAGTGGAAGGTGACGGCCGTACATAAACACGTTTTCTTGCACCTGAGCCGCAAGTTCACGCGTTGGCGTCAGGATAAGTGCACGAACTTGGTTAGCACGAACGCGAGGGCCGTTCGATAAACGCTCAAGAATCGGTAGCGTAAAGCCTGCGGTTTTACCTGTACCAGTCTGCGCTGCTGCCATTACGTCTTTCCCTTCCAAAATAGCAGGAATTGCTTTTGCCTGAATTGGTGAAGGGGTGTCGTAGCCTTTCTCTTGAATAGCTTTAAGGATTGGAGCAGATAGACCTAACGAGGTAAAACCCATATGTATGATTCTCAATTGTAGAGTTAGATAACAACGCGCCGAAAATAAATCGGTGCGAAAAGTGCGACATTCTGAGGCTTTTACGCGCAGGCTTCAACTAATTCCGTCATGGATAAATATTTGAACTGGATCTCATTTCTTTTTGGCAGGCAAAACTGATAACTGGTTTGGTCGATCGATTGAATGGTTTTACGTTGGCGATGCCCATTCTTACATCGCTATCACGGTATGCAGTTTTAGTTTATCAAATGCTGTTCGGAGTGTGGGGGAGGCTTGCTCCTTTCATTACTCCGCTTTTGCATGCGTTAAAAACGCACTCGTCAATTGCTGAAAGAGCGAATCTACCGACGGGCGGTCGGATATATGATGGAAGAGCGGTGTGTGGACATCACCACGAATATCATCGCTGTGACCGCAAAGCTGATTACACATTCGTACTGGTTCGACAATCTTCTCGACGTCGGCATCAATCAGAATGCATGCTTGTGATAACACCACTTGTCCGCCGCCTTTTTTAAGTAAAACACGCTGTGCGGTTCCCACGATTTTTTGCCCGTCAATGTTGAGGTTGTACTCGCCATCGCAGTAGGAATAAGGCGTTGCATGAACATCCACTTTCACGCCGAGCTGTTTAAAGAAAACCGTTAATATCGCACATAAATCGAGATACGCTTTTTTGATGTTGTAAGGCTCGCCTTCTGGCCAGTGGTAAATGTGGGATAGATTGATAATACCTGGCACTTGAGGGACTGGTGCACCACCGGTTTTACGGGAAAAGAGTTTCCAGCCCGACATGTTTAACGCATGTTCTAACTCATTAGACACTGGCCATTTCTTACCAGCGGGAAGCACGAGCGTTGGGTTTTTTATTTGCCAAAGCAATAGCACTTGCGAGAGTTGGTTGGACTGAACTTGTTTAATGAGCTCATCTTCTTTGTCAAATGCATCAGCGACTTCCGTAGCTGTGTAGCGAATTAGCTTATTTTTAGCAACCAAACTCTATCCCTCGCGGCTATTTAATCGTTACTGTTGTATCTCAGATACAGCTTTATTGCTAGGTCTGAGTGATTAGGCTTTTGCTCGCTAGCTGTATGATCATCTTTTGGATCTTTTCCGTTGTCCATTAATTCTGCTTGAACACGCGATAAAAAGTTTTTGCTAGTCATCACATCAGCCATTCATAAAATCTGCCATCTATGAAAAATTTTGGCGATATAAGTATGAAAAAGCGAGTGATGACTCTCGCGTTAGCGGCATCATTAACGGGATGTGTGACGTTCCCAACTCAAGAATCTGAGCAAGTACAGGTGCTTTGGGACAATGTGAATGCGATTGAAAACTGTGAACTAATGGGTACCGTGATCGGTTCAGAAGGACACTTTTACGACTATTGGCTTCACGCAGATAAAGACATGGTTTGGGGTACGTTAAACCAAATGTGCATCAAGGCGGCAGATTTAGGCGCAGATACCTTGTACTTATATCAACCGTTGAGCTTTTCTACGTCAGTGACGATGTTTGCAAATGCTTACAAGTGCAAACAGTAGCGATTTTCTTGCTCATAATTGAAAGACAGGCGCTGCTCGCCTGTCTTTGATGCGTTCTACAAATACTGGCGACTTTGCGTTAATTGACGTTTGCTGTCGCCACCGCTGATGTATCAGAGAACGACAATGTAAAGTCTCGCTCGGTATTAAGCACTTTGGCTGGAAACTCTAAGCTCAACTGCGTATGTGGCGCGACTTCTGAAGCAATGCTAGTAACGAATTTTCGGGTTTCTCCAGGAGAGATCGATATGTCACTTCCACCTTGTGATGAGAGCTCAGCGATACCCATTGTTTCAAGTGTGTTACCTGCAGTATCCGCCAGGTGTAGTAAAGATTCTGACTTGTAGATTAATTCTCCACTTTCTGTGCGATATGCATTAAACGTGTTGAAATTTGGTTGTAATGATCCTTGTGAACCAATGTTAGTAACGGAAAATGTCACATTAGCGCCATCAAAGTTCTCGACTCTTACGAGTACGTTACCGTCTTGGTAACGAGCGGCTGCTGCCGCGGTTGCTTGTTGTTTCTGCCGCTGTTTCTCTTTTTCAATGTCGCTTAACTGTTTCTGCTCATTAGCGATTCGATTCTTTGCCATGGAGTACGACTGATCGACCATTGCTATTAAAGCGGGGATTGAATACAAAGTGAGGCCTTCCAAATGGTCAAAGTCGATTTTGGCATGTTGAGTACGTTTATGATTAGAAAATTGGCAGTAACCATCAATCAAACTGATGAAAGCCACTTCAAAAGTGCCTTGTAATCGGCTTACTTCCTGTGCTGCTTTCTCTAGATTTGAGCGGACTTTCCGAATCTCTTCCAAACTCTTTTGTGAAAGACGACCGTTTGGCGATACGCCGTTAGAAACCGAAACCAGTTCTTCGGTCACAAATGGATTGTTTTCGGCTGGAATCACCGTAGTTATACGGTTGGATTTGGTGATGTCTTCGCCCAATAAAACCATCATTTTTTGCGATGCGGCGGTTGTGTTGCCCGCTAATACGTCACTACAGTTTGGCGACGTATTGGCATACACGGCGAATGCGGTAAAAAGTGAAAGTGTAACGGACCAGCCGATGGTGACGAGTCCTGTCGTGGTTCGAGTATTCATCCTGATAACCCCTCTGTCATTTGGTGCGATTCACTGACGTAATTGCCAATCAAAAGATTGGCTCGCGACATTCAGAATGGTTCTGGTCAACCCTTCGTAGTGGGTATGCCCACAGATGCTTTTTTAGTCGTTTATCAACCGCTAAGCCACGATTGATAAAGTGTCTGAAATTGAGAGCATTAACGCTGCGAAGTTGATGTCTTTGACTGAAAGATAGACGTAACTTTTCTAACCATCAAATACGTGATTGAGTTCTCATTTTATATGAGTGAGAGGTTCAAGAGAAAACAGGCACTTACTGTAGAGAGTTGATTTGAAGGAAAAATATAAATTTTTTTGGGGAACTTTTTTGATGCTGCCTTTAAGACTTTTTTTGAATCTCAAAGGCAGGTTCTTACACTCGCGTTCAATTACAACGTGTTGAGGACATCCGCGAGTCGAGAGACAGCTGTCGTCAGTTCTTCTGGTGTGGCATTGGTAAAGTTAAGACGCAGAGCGGCTTTTACCTTTGAACCTTCTGGATAAAAGACCGGGCTCGGCACTACGGCAACCCAGTTTGCGAGAAGGTTTTTCGCCAGTTCGAAGGTGTCGCATTCTGGAATCTCGACCCAAACGAACATGCCACCATCGACGGGTTTGAGTACGCAACTTTCTGGCAGCTGTTTTTGCAGTTCAGCAAACATGACATCGTAACGTGATTTGTAAAGCGCACAGATGGTTGAAATGTGCGTTTCGAAGTTGTCATGTTGGAGCAGGCCATGCAGCAAAGCTTGCATAGGAATACTAGAGTGCAGATCGGCACCTTGTTTAATTTTGATAAGTGGCTCAAGGTAGCTGCTTTTGCCCGTAACTACACCAATACGCAAGCCTGGTGAAGCTATTTTGGAGAAAGAGCGCAATACGATGGAGTGTTGCGGGCAGAAATCTGAAACTAGCGGTAGTGCTTCACCAGAAAAACGCAGCTCACGGTATGGTGCGTCTTCAATGAATGCAACGTCGTATTGGATACAAAGCTCGGCAACTTTTTGGCGAGTCTCTAGCGCCCAGCATACGCCCGTTGGGTTGTGAAAATCGGGTACGGCGTAGAACATTTTTGGTTGCTGCGTGGCAAAGCATTGTTCGAGTTCTTCAAGGTTTGGGCCACACTCGGTTTGTGAAACGGTCACGATGTTGGCTTGCACTAGACCGAATACTTGCATAGCACCAAGGTAGCTCGGTGCTTCCATCACCACTTTATCGCCCGGATTTACGTACGCACGCGCAATCAAATCTAGCCCTTGCTGAGAGCCCGTTGTGATCATAGCCAAATGAGATTCTGGCAGCTGGTAATAATCGGTCAAAAAGTTAAGTAGCGGGGCGTAGCCTGCTGTTGCGCCGTATTGAAACACCTCTGGCATATTAGCGAGGTTTTCGAGCGTCGGTTTCATTAAGTCGATCGGGAAGGTTTTTTCGTCCGGCAAGCCACCTGCAAGAGAAATGACGTTCTTATCGCTCGCTGCTGCAAGGATCTCTCGGATGTAGGATGACTTAGTTTGTTGTAATGACTGTGCGATTTCCATGTGCTGTGCTTCTCGTAATTGTCTTTTTTATGTCAGAAATAGTATAGGTAAATTGCCAAGCTTGGTGTGTCCATTTATGCTGTTAAATATGTCCATTTATGCTATTTAAGCGAAAGTTTACTCCGTGAGCCATCAACAAGTTTCCAGAATCAATGACGTGCTGTTTTACATTCACCAGGACATTAGCAGAGATTTATCGGCTAAAGAGCTAGCGGATGTAGCAGCCTATTCTGAACAGCACTTCCATCGCATTTTTAAAGATGTGGTAGGGGAGCCTGTCCATCAATATATCCGTCGCACAAGAATGGAATACGCCGCCAATCAACTGATGTTTGATACCAGCTCATCGGTGTTAGACATTGCTAACAAGTGCGGCTTTAGCTCGGTATCTTCTTTTAGCCGAGCGTTTAAAGCAACGTTCGCTATGTCTCCTGGTGCGTGGCGAAAGCATGATTTACAAGTCGCAGAAAAGCCGTATCTAAAAGATCCGGAAGTGGCTGCGGGTTATCATCGGGTTGCGAAACGCGAGTTGCCAGAACCTAAAATTATGGAGGTTCCACAACGCTTCGCGGCTTATGTGCGGCATGAGGGTTATAGCCGTTCCATTCGCAATGCGTGGCTGATTTTGAAGGCGTGGGCAAGCTCTGAGAATCGGGACTTTTCGGTTCAATACGGTTTGCATCACTCCAACCCCGCTTGGGTCGAGCTCGATAAGTGTCGCTATGTGGCTTGTATGGTGATTGATAAGCCGCTTAAAGTACGCGGTGTCGTAAATCAAATGACGATTCCGGGTGGTTTGCATGCTGTTTTTCGCTTAACAGGGGTATATGGAGAGCTTCTTCCTCAATTGAGTATGGTGTTAGAGAAGTGGTTGCCGAATTCAGGCTTTAAGCAGCGTTCTACTCCCGCTTATGTTCACTATCATAAAAACCATTTCCTTAGCCATGATGAGGTGTTTGAGCTGGACTTCTATCTGCCCATCAGTTTTTTCTAACTGGAGTATTTATTTACTATCCGTAAGGAAGAAAATGCTAAGCTCTATATGGTGATTTTTTACAAATAATTGAAAATTAAATGAACATCGATCATGTAAAGCTATTTGTCCGTTTGGCTTCGACACACAACATCAGCATGGCTGGTCAGGAGCTTGGACTTTCTCCTGCTGTCGCTAGCGCACACATCAATAAACTTGAGGACAGCTTAGGAGTTCGTTTAGTTCATCGCACCACACGCAAAGTTTCCTTAACTGAAGAGGGGCAGGCTTTTTTACCTCACGCGGAGGAGGTCCTTGCAACAGTGGAGGCAGCAAGGGGAGCTGTTGGCTCAGGGCAGAGTGCGCCAACGGGAGTATTACGTATAACCGCCTCTGCAACTTTTGGTCGCTTGCATATTGTGCCCGCATTAAAAGGTTTTATGGCGCGTTACCCAGGGTTAACCGTGGACTGCCGATTTTCTGATTCCATTATTGATCTGGTTGAGGGAGGTTTTGATGTCGCCATTCGTGTCGCTGAGTTGAAAGATTCTTCATTGGTTGCAAGAAAGCTTGCGCCAGATCGTCGTATTATCGTTGCATCACCAGATTATATTGAACAATTTGGGAGACCTAACAAGCCCCAAGACTTGGCGAATCATGAATGTATTAACTTAGTTGGAATGAATAATTGGTCATTCAATACAAAAGATGGAATGCTCAATGTAAGAACTTCTGGTCGTTTTAAAACTGATAATGGTGATGCGATGAGAGACGCGACGGTAAACGGGTTAGGTATTTCTATCAACTCAGTTTGGAGTGTTTATCAAGAATTACAAAGTGGTCAGCTAGTGGAAGTACTCGAAGATCACCCTTTAGCGATGGATGCTGGGATTTGGGCTGTGTACCCAAGCTCTCGTTTAATTGCGCCTAAGGTGCGTGCCTTTATTGATTACTTTGCTGAATACTATGGCACGCCGCCTTATTGGGAGTTTGCGGAAAAGTGATAACAAGTTTCACTTATCGAATACATTGTTTTTAAGGTCCGAATAAAAACGAACCTCAAGATAATTCTTAATTGTTATTAATAGGGTTTGCTTAGGATTAATTCAATACTATCAATTATCTGCTGTGTTTTGCTTTGATCTAATGCATCAGGGTGTGGGGGCGCAAATGCTTCAATGTCATTATCGAAGTACATACCATGCGCTTGGGCAAACTCTTCTGATAGCGCAGCGCGAGTTAGAATATCTGCCCCTAAGCGGATATCACCACCAGCAACCCCATAAGCATCTTTAACCATCTTACTACCTAGGAATGATTTTGGGTTTACTGATACCAACATAGGGCCAGTGTTCTTAAGCTTTAGTCCGATTGCTCGTGACCACATCGTTAATGCCAATTTGCTTTGGGCATATGCTTCGCCATCTGACAATGGTTTGTTACCGAGTAAAGCGCTAGTGTTTACTGTTGTTTGTGCAGCTGAAGACAAATTAACCACACGACCCGTATCACCGAGCAACGGCAATAGCTCTCTAGTGAGTAAGTAGGGAGCAATGGTGTTGACTGCGAAGCGTATATCAAGACCCTCTTTAGTTCTTGGATTTGGTGTTGCGTACACACCAGCATTGTTAATGATGACGTCTAAATGATTGAACCGTTCTGTTATCTCCATCACTATCTGTTTTACCGCATTGGGAGAGGATAAATCAGCAACAAGGCTTTCAACTTTACCACTTTTCATCTCCCTCAAACTTTGCTCAACTTGTTGAACTTTCTCTATATTCCGGCCATGGATTATTACGTGTTGTTCACACTTAATTAACATTTTCGCGGTTTCTAAACCAATACCGTCAGTAGATCCAGTAACTAGAATTGTCTTTCGCATGATCGCTCTCATTGTTGAGGGTTATTATAGAACGATCATAGTGGCATCTTTTGCATTCGACTATTGAGACTAAAAAGAAAACACTTTCTAGGAAAAATTGAAAATAACTTTGTTGTTCTTTTTGTGGACGGTGCGACGAATTAACGTCTCATTAGATGCTACGGTTATACATGTGGTGCTCAAAAATTAGGCACTATTTTGTACTCAAATAATAGCCAAGAGGTCTCTATGTTAGGTGAAAATCACTCATTAACTCATGAATTCCCAGAACATTTGGATACCATTACCCAGCTTACCGAAAACGATGCATCATTTGCTGAAACCGTTAAAAACTACAATGCTTTAGATAAGGAAATCCGCGTACTAGAACTTCAAGGAAGCCCGATTGATGATCACGAAATGAACGTGTTAAAACATAACCGGGCTGAGCTCAAAGACTGGCTCCACTCGCGAATAATGGGTTCTTAGTGACGAAATGATCATCGGCTCGTAAATAGCGGGCCGATTTTAGTTCCAATGGACGATGCCAAGTGTGCAAACATTAGGAGTGCTGAGCAGGAGCTTGGAGCGGCAGGTGACCAGTTTTTACCCAAATGATCGTTTCTTGCTCTACAAAAGGAAAATGCTCGCTCATATGTGGGCTTCGGATCCAAGAGAGAGCGGGATAGGTACCTAGCTCGTCTCTAAACTCTCCTGACAATACGAAAATTTCTTCACCACCAAAGTGACGGTGTGGTTGAAACTTCTCACCTTTTGGCCATTTAACCAATGCGACATGTTCGTGCTCAAAATTATGCAGCGGCATGACTTGCAACCCACCGACACCACTCTGCCAGCTCGCTTGGTTTGTATTAATGCGAACTGTTTCAAGATCCTCAGATTCGAACTGATTTAGTTTAACTAAAATCACACAGCCTTCTTTGCTAAATGGTGCGTGTTGACTTCCTGGAGGGTTACGAAGGTAAGTGCCGGCAGGATAGTCACCGTATTCGTCAGAGAATACCCCCTCGAGCACCAATATTTCTTCTCCTTGAGGGTGAGGATGAGTCGAAAACTGCGAATTTGGCTCGTACTTAACGACGCTGGTGGTATGCCCTGATTCTTTGGCTTCTCGTTCCAAAGGTTTGCGCCACACACCTTTGGAAGGGCTGGCGATCCATTCCTGTTGAGCAGTATCTATCACGATTCTTTTTGAAAAATCCATATTCAACATATTGAAATTCCGTTACTTATTTAAATACTAATTCTCATTAGTATACGTATAAAAAACATCAATTGATTCATTTGTTGATAGCCCAATTCATGGATTGAGTACGAACATGAAATCGGAGCCTAATTTAAATTTCTGCTTGTGTAATGAGAATTGTTATATTATAACATCGCAAAATTAAATGTTATAACATAACAAAAAGGAAAAAGTAGTGAATAAGAAATTGGTGTCTCTCGTGATCGGTAGCATTTTTGCATCCCCTGTTTTTGCCGACACACTATCGAACCCACAGATTGGTGTTGTTGTTGATGGCTACTACCAAGATGGCCAGCGTCATAATTCTGAGCGCGAAGAAGGCTTTGGTCTAGGCCATACGGAATTAAACTTCTCATCAAATATCGACGACAAGTTTTACGGCGCATTGACCGCGGTTCTTGAAAGTCATGGTGATGAGACAGAATTAGAGCTTGAAGAGGCATTCATCGAAACTTTGGCATTGCCATATGGTGTAAATGTGCGCGCTGGCCGATTCCTATCTGACTTTGGTTACCTGAATAACCAACACATGCACACCGATAGCTTTGTTGAGCGTCCAATTGCTTATCGTACTTTCCTTGGCTCGCACTACTACGATGATGGTGTACGTGCAAACATCGTGTTGCCAACCGACCTTTACGTAAAACTTGGTGTAGAAGCGCTTAGTGGTAGCAAAATGTCTTCTGTTGAAGATGGTTCTGAAGTTGGCGTGTACACCACGACGCTGAAGCTTGGTAGTGACTTCTCCGAATCTTCAAGTTGGCAGTTTGGTTTAAGTTACCTGCGTAACGAAAACGGCAAGGTTAAAGAATTCGAAGATCACGACCACGGTCATGAAGAAGAGCATGAGCACGATCACCATCATGGCGCAGCAGTGACAGGTGCGAACCTTTACGGTGCTGATTTTGTTTGGAAATGGGCACCAGACGGTAATTACAAATACAGCAACTTCACGCTATCGGCTGAATACATGCTGTTAGACGGTGTGGTAGATAGCAAATATAAAAACGATGCAGAGTCACCAGACAACTTAAGCGCTTACTATGTTTCGGGTGTTTATCGCTTCAACCCAAGCTGGTCAGCAGGTCTACGTTACGGCGAAGCAGAAAGCTACGATGGTCATGCACACGGCGACCACATGCATTTCACTGAGCTGAATGATAAAGAAATGGATGCGATGATCGCATGGGATTCTTCTCATTTCGGTACTATCCGTGCGCAATACACTCGCATTGATAACCAAGACAGCGAGACAGACAACGTGTTCACTCTGCAATACGTGATGACATTTGGAGCGCACGGTGCTCATGCGTTCTAAGCTGACATTGAATAAATGCAGCTTGGTGATGATGGCAGCAGGAGCTGCCATCATCTCTTCGCCTGCTTTGGCTCTAAACATTTTCGTTTGTGAGCCAGAATGGAAAGCCTTTCTTGAAAGCCACGCGCCAGATGCCAGTATTTATTCAGCGACAACGGCTAAGCAAGACCCACATTACGTACAAGCTCGTCCTTCTTTGATTGCGAAGATGCGCCAAGCGGACATGGCAATGTGTTCGGGCGCAGAACTAGAGGTTGGGTGGTTACCTATGCTGCAAGTTCGTAGCAGCAATGCGGCGGTGCAAAATGGTGCGCCGAGCATGATCTACGCGACGGACTTCGTGCGCATGTTAGATACTCATGCTCACGTTGACCGTAGCATGGGAGATATACACGCTCACGGTAACCCACATGTTCAATTTGCGGCAAATGACATGATTCCATTATCTCGTAAAGTCACGGATCGCCTAAAAGCGATTGATCCCGACAACGCACAAAGTTACCAAGTGAATGGTATGAAGTTTCGTGCTCATTGGCGTAAAAAGCTTAAAGAATGGAATGAGAAAGGTGCGGCTTTAAAGGGTAAGCAAGTTGTCGGTTATCACGCGACGTATCGTTATTTGTACGATTGGCTCGGAATGAAGCAGATTGCCGATCTCGAACCTAAACCGGGCATTTCACCGACCACATCTCACCTGCAATCACTTACCAAGTTAGATGCTGACAGTTTTGATGCGATTGTTTACTCCTCTCATCAGGATCAGCGTCCAGCGAACTGGTTGCAAGATCATACTGACAAACCTGTGATTCAACTGCCATTGACCGTTTCTGAGGGTGAAAGCTTGGATGAGATGTACGATCAGGTCATTGATGATTTACTGGATGTGTTAGTGCCGCCCGTTCCTGTGAGGATCTAAGTATGGCGGATTATGCATGGCTTTTACCTGCGGTTTTGTGTGGTTTAATTGCGTTGGTTGGCAACATCGTTCTGGGGCAACAAGTTCTTAATCGTCAGATCATCTTTATAGATTTGGCGGTGGCGCAAGTCGCGGCATTGGGGGCAGCACTAAGCCACTACTGGTTGAGCCAATACGCGCTGTTCTCAGGCTCATTCTTTGGCGAAATGATTGGCCCTTGGGTGATGTCTTTGATGCTTTGCGGTTTGATTGCCTTAATGGAGAAACGATACCAGCAACATTTAGAGCCCATGATTGGCAGCTTGTTTGTCGTGTCTGCATCGCTGGCGATCCTGCTGGTGAGTAAAGACCCACACGGCGGAGACTTTATTCAAGGCATTCTTAATGGGCAACTGTTATGGGCGACTTGGGCAGACGTTTGGCCTTTGGCACTCATTACCGCTGCGATGTTGCTATTAGTTTGGTTAAAACCTGCGTTTATGCGCGGTAGTGGTTTTTATCTGATCTTTGCAATCCTGATGCCCATTACGGTCAAGTTAACCGGCATTTATTTAGAATTTGCTTTGTTGGTGATTCCAGCTTTATGTGCGGCTGCATTGAAGGGAACTCGATTCTTTGTCGCCAGTATCAGCATCGGTATTGTTGGGATCTTATCGGGTATTGCCGCGTCGGCTCGCTATGACTTACCGAGTGGTGCGAGTATTGTGATCACCCTGTTTATTGCTGGCATGTTGTTTAATCTCTTGCTTCAGCCTTTTCTGGTGAAAATAACAAAACCAGCTTTTGTAAGAGATTAAGAGACAAGTAATATTGGTCTGATGAAGTAGTATTTGATTAATCAGACCAATACTTTTCTATCCAAGCCCTCCAATCGTGTAACTTTGCGCCTTCCAACACACTTTCTTACGTTGATCTTGCCATAGTCATCAAGTTGCCTTGATTAGTTCACATCCGACTCCCAGACTGTTTCTATAGTTTTTATAAGATATAAAAGACCCTGCGTATGAGAAGCGCAGCTGTAACGCGACTAGGCATAAAAACAAAAACGCTAGGGATACAAGCGAGTTTGTAATCTCAACATTTAAGGAAGACCAAGATGAAACCGGAAAAAGTAGCAGTAGTCACTGGTGCGGCTCGTGGTATTGGCCAAGCGATTTGTGAGCAATTACTGGAGGATGGATTCCACGTTGTCGGGCTAGATATAGCGCCCGTGGAATGGAGCCAGTCGGCGCAGCTAAGCAGTTATCAAGTCAACTTGTGTGATGCCGAAGCCGTAAGTGAAGTAGTAGAAAGAGTTGTAGAGCAGCACGGAAGAATCGATGCTCTGGTTAACAACGCGGGCATCACTCGAGATGCACTGTTGCCAGACATGTTAGAGCAAGACTGGGACAGCGTGATCGACGTGAACCTAAAAGCGGTGTTCTTACTCACCCAACGTGTTGCTCCTGTCATGCTAGAGCAGGATGCAGGTAGTATTGTCAGCATTTCTTCTATAGTGGGAACGGATGGTAACATCGGCCAGAGCAACTATGGCGCAAGTAAAGGCGGCGTCATCTCAATGAGCAAAGGCTGGGCGAAAGAACTGTCAAGAAAGGGTGCACAGATACGCGTTAATTGTGTCGCGCCAGGCTTTATCGCCACCGACATGACCAAGAACCTGCCAGAGAAAGTCATTCAAATGATGGAAGGCAAAACCCCATTAGGGCGCATGGGCTCAGTTCAAGATATTGCCAATGGCGTCTCTTTCCTAACCTCAGACAAGAGCGCTTACATCACAGGCCAAGTGCTCAAGATTGACGGTGGGTTGGTATTATAGCTCGTTAATCAAAAACTAAATTAAAAATGCCTTTTACTTATGTAAAGGGCTTTTTTGTTTGAGGAACCCGACTTATGCGAGTACTACTAACTAATAGAAAGCTTCGATGCCGCTTCGAGTTGAGTTTTTGAAGCAAAAGGCCAATACGTTTGAATAGCGTCTCCTCTTAAACACTGCATTCCCTAAAGCACCGTATTCCCAAAAGAAAAGCCCACCGAAAAGCGGGCTTTGTTCTCTTTTAGTAAAGAGAAGAATAACTAGTAGCTCGCTTGAATGCTGACACCGCTATAGTTTGAGTAACCTTGAATCATGACGTGATAACGTCCACTTTGCGTCGCACTGACCGTACATGTTTCATTGTTACCGTATTTGAAAGGTCGGCAGTCCCATGCATTCAGTGCTGGTTTTGCTCCAAAACGGAGATACAAATCCGCATCGCCACTGCCACCATACATTTGTACGGTTAAGCGCTGCCCAGCTTCTACATCAACATAGTAATACGCTACTTGACCAGTTGAACCACTTAAACCATTTACTGGCACGCCCGAGGTTAATTTGCCTTCTGGGTCCGGTGTTGGATCTGGGCCACCGCAGTCTTGGCCACAATCTGCATCCGTTAAGCTATAAAGTAGCTTGTTCACGCTGCCTCTTGTGTCCGTCACTTTTCCGCTAGTTGCGCGGCTAACGATCAAGGCCTCTACTTGGCTTGGAGACAGTGAACGGTTTTCTTGAAGATACAATGCTGCTACACCCGCCACATGTGGCGTCGCCATCGAAGTGCCACTAATGGTTTTGTAGCCACCGTCATACCATGCGGATTTGATTTGTGAACCTGGCGCAAACACGTCCACACAACTGCCCCAGTTTGAAAAACTCGAACGTACGTCCGTGCTGGTGGTCGAGCCGACAGTTACTCCGGAAGCAACGCGTGCTGGAGAATAGTTACATGCATCGGCGTTGGAGTTACCTGCTGCAAGCATAAAGCTGACACCTGACTGAACCGCACTTTGCACCGCACTATCCAGAGCGACGGATTGACCGCCGCCTAAACTCATGTTGGCGACTGAAGGTCCGGAAGCGTTCGCAGCCACCCAGTCCACACCGGCAATAACACCAGAAGTAGAACCCGATCCGGTACAGCTCAATACTCTCACGCCGACAAGGTTGACGTTTTTTGCAACACCATACAAGCTGCCGCCAATGGTGCCCGCTACGTGTGTGCCGTGTCCATTACAGTCACTTGCATCTGCATCGTTATCGACAAAGTCATATCCTGAAAGTGAGCGACCACCGAACTCAACATGCGCGTTATTCACACCCGTATCGATAACATAAGCCGTTACCCCAGTCCCATCAAAGTTGGCACTGTAGTTGTTATCGAGTGGCAAGTTTCGTTGGTCGATTCGGTCTAGTCCCCAAATGGCATTGGTTTGATTTGCGTCTGCCGAGACTATTGGGTCAAGCGATAGGATTCTGTCTTGCTCAATGTAGTCCACACGAGGATCAGAACGCAGATCTTTTAGTTGCTCAGGACTCAAGTTAGCGACAAATCCACTTATCGAGTGGTCAAAAACCGACTCCACTTGTATCGAATACAAACCAGACATGCGGTCTACGGATTGTTGCGTGAATTGCTCGAATTCCGTTGAATTGCTCACCATCATTTGCGGCTGTTGAAATACCACAATATAGCGATCTGCAATGGCGATGTCGTCCGGTGCAAGCATCAAAGTGGCAGGCAATGTGTCGGGAGCTTGTTGTAACTCTGCACTGTCCGCAATCTCATTGGGTTGCGAAAAAGCGAGAGAAGAATGAAAACAGAGCGCGGAGGTGATACAACAACTTAGTAGTTTCTTTAACATAAAATGTTCCTTGAAATCATAGTCTTGTTGATTTTTACCTAGTACCAAACTGTCAACACGAAAACACAGACAATCAGCGTAGTGCGTGCTGAAGTGACGTTACACAAGTCAAACTAGACAATGAGCAATTATATGCATAACTGATAATAATTCGCATACTCAGAAACATGATCAATAACCAAGCTTTATTGAAATTGAAATGCAAAGATTCATTTAGACTTAGAGCAAAATCCCTAAAATAGAATAATTCTACACACCTGACATATTGCCTGTTATATGACTTCATCTTACCCGTTATTTACGCAATAAAAACCTAACTATCCTTTTATTGGTCATAACTCAAATCGGTTGATAGATGTTAATATAGCCACCTGATTTCTGATGTTTTTAACTCATGGTTACTATCCAAGTTCAATATCGTTTCTGTAATAAAACAGAGCCCGTTCGTGAACATGGAAAAGGGCATTCTGGCTCTCCTCGCTCCAGATGTATCGAGTGTCGAAAGAGCTTTAACTCGATTACGTTTACGAAGCCCGCAAGCCAGATGTAAAAGAAAAAATTGTTGATATGTCAATGAATAGCTCTGGCGTTAGGGGAAACAGTACAAGTGTTGAATGTCGCATACAACACAGTATTGAGTACTTTAAAAAATCTCGCCAAGGTAAGTAACCTCAATGCCTTTCGATAAAGCAAATATAAGACTAATTTGTAAACTTGAAAGGCTAGCTGTATTGGTTGAGGTATATGAGGAAAACACTTCCCCATTTAAGAACTGAAACACACTTTTGCCCCATTATAAGACAGAGTAAATACTCATTCATATCCTGTTTATTGGGTTTTGCCTTACTAAAAGTAATCC